>NZ_JAVRBM010000068.1:0-49371 GCF_034531255.1 Nostoc sp. ChiQUE01b
ACTGTATCGTAAACTACCATTTTTTAGCGATCGCAAAACTTTTCGGTCTACTGAATGTGGTTGGCATTTGTGGGTGAACACATGCCGCTTTTATCTGAACTGTGGAAACTCTATTTACGACGATTTGCGGTTGACCACTGGTATCGGTTTATTAAACAACGCTTGCATTGGACACTACCAAAGTTGTCAACTCCTCAACAAACAATGTGACCGATGGAGCGACCTCATGCCTGTGATCAGTTGGGAGTTGTGGCTGGCTCGTGATATCGTTAATGACTACCCGCTTCCGTGGCAAAAAGCAATGACTCAATTAACTCCCGGACGGGTTGCACAAGCGATGCCTGGGATTTTGATGCGCGTTTCCACTCCTGCCCAAGCGCCAAAACCACGAGGTAAATCTTCCGGTTGGAAGACTGGTGAAAAACGCCAACGTAGAATTCGCTATCCCATTGTTAAAAAGCGTACTTCTCCTTCACCTAAAACAGCACAGAAATCTGCTTGATTTCTCACTTTTTATATTTTTTGCATTGCTTTTTCTCAAGTCAGCTTCCCTGAGTCATTTTGTGCTTCTTAGTCTAAAGTACAGTTATTAAATATCCCTCAAGGCTTGCTTGTCGTTATAAGCATTGGCTGGCCAGGGTTTATTCTCTTTTCTTCTCCATTATTTACTTCACTCTGGGCTGATTTTTCTTTTGTTTCCCGATTACTGAATCGGCGTTCTAGAGCTACATCTTGCGGGGAAGTAAATTATCAATAAAAAGAATAAATTAAAGAGTCAAGTATCTAAATTAATTTCTGCTGCGTTGATAGAAAAGATTTCAAAAATGACTTATGGGGGCTATATGGGGGCTATATGTACCCCAACAATCGTTAAGTATTGTTTTGGGATTTTAACTCCCATATAGCCCCTATATAGGCGCTATATGGGGTATATTTGACTGGTTGACATTTTGTACCCCACTTAGCCCCCAAAAGGTTATGATAAGCTCTTGAGATTGGAAAAATAAGAGTAAGTTATTTTATTCTTGTTTCTCTTGCTCTTGCAAATTACTTGAACAGATAACTTTCACAAATTAAAGTGTAATTACGCTGAAGCAGATGTCAAACATTCACACCTTGCAAAAAATTTTTCCTGCTGGCTTTGATAACGGTTATGGAAGCCTAAAACTTTTAGTCGATGGCTTTGAAGTAGTTCGTGTGCCCAGCTATATAACCAATGCCGAGATGGAAGATGTACCCGGACGCGTAGTTTTTAGAGCAAGGTATCCATGAGTAAAGCTTTGGCTTCAAGACACGTTTGAATCATCGTGAGAGTCAAGTAGCAAAATAAGGCTGATATGCTACGCCAAAAGGCAAAGGATTAAGGGACTGGCAAATAGAATATTGACCAGTAAGCACCCCCGATAAACCCGGTGAAGAGTGTCACTCTAAAGGTATCAGTATTGTTAATCGGAACGAAGTAACCCGTCAAACGCTCTCAGGTGGTCGAATACCTGAGTAGGTGCTAACCGGATGCCTTGACGGGCGAGATTGAGTAAGAAGCGAATGTCTTACACAAATACAGCACTGCAAAATATGTTGTTGGTGGTTCGACTGTTACTGAATCAATTTCTGCTGAATTCTTCTGGGAGCGGTGGCGATAGAATGAGCGGCGATTGTGGCAGACTTTGGGATTCCAACACCCGTCCCCTGCTGTTCCATGTAAAACCTTGGCTTGGGCAGTTGGTAGTTTGGAACATAACTGACACTTGGGATCGAGTGGCTTGGGCATACCTTACTCCACTTCCTCTCCGATTGCACGATAGTAAGCAGCGATCGCCGCTTCTTGTTCACTGCGAAGGGTATACCGTCGAAACGCTTTCTCACTTTGATGTCCTGTTAATTTTCGTGCATGGCTGGGGTCAACTCCCAATAGCAATAAGTCAGTAGCGTAAGTATGTCGAAAGGAGTGAGGGTGCAAATCCTCAATGTGAGCTATTTCACCAATTTTTTCTACAGCGAAGTAAATGCCGTGATAACTCAAGCGTTCACCTTTATATGAAGCATGGTGTGAAATCATTAGTGGGCTAAGGCTAGTTAACACCTCACTCTTTTCTTGTCGCGATCGCAAATACTGTGCCAAAACTTCTCGGCTTTCCTTTTTTAGTGGAACTAAGCGTGGTTCGTTGGTTTTGGTATCAGGTAAAAACAGTAGCTTGCCATCAAACGACCCAACATTTAATTCCACAATTTCTCCAGCCCGCAGCCCATGACTGAGAATGTGAACCAGTGCTGTATCCCGTTGCTTTGTTTCTCCCAATAATTCCAACGCTGACCAAACCCGCTCCATTTCTTCTGGGGTTAAACTTTGGGCTGGTGGCAGTGGCACTTTTTCCAATTTAATCCCCAGTGTGGGATTAGTAGTAATTATGTCAGGATACGTGTAGCACATCCATTTGAAAAAGCTTTTAAGTGCGGCGACTCCTGCATTGATGCTGCTTTTTGAAAGTGGCTTACCTGTATCAGCCCTTACTTCATCCCGTAGATATTCTTTGTACAAACCAAGGTGACGTGGGCGTAACTCATTAAAATGCAATTGCGTCCATCCCAAGAATCTCTTTAGTTCACGTTCGTACAATTTTCGACTGTTAGGCGCTAGGTTATTGCTGCGTAAAAATTCCAGCACCTTTATCCATCGAATATCTGTGGGTGTGCTAATTTTAACAGAACTTCTATGTTTTGTTGTTTGCACACTAGATAGATTTCTATCCAATGGTATCAGTTTTATCGAAGGTAAAGAATCTGCGCTATAATCCATCTTTAAACTAAATAAATAACTTTAATGTTTATATTTATTTTCTAATATTTATAACTTTTATAAAAAAATTAATTAGCTTTCATACCATTAATTCTTCTAAAGATACTAACTTTAGATACTCAAGGATATTTTTGCTGACTTATTAATACTTGCCTTTGTAGTAATCGATTAGGAAGATTAAACTTAAGTAACTTTGCAGTTGCTTGCCCTACTTGAGTTTTTCCCTCAATCCTTACACTCTCAAAATAGAAATGTTCATCCCAAATCTGACGGCGAGGATTATATAATGGCACTATTTCTCCGGTAGCAGAGTCAATTGTCGCAAAATCAGAACCTTTATGACGATTGCATGATAAACATGAAAGAGCTAAATTTTTCGCCAAAGTTTCGCCCCCATGTTTCAGAGCAAGAATATGATCTACTTCATGGGTATATATTGAAAAATCTTGATGAATTAAACAATATTCACAGCGTCCTGACGCTCTACTAACTACCAACTTACGAAGTTCTGTTGAAATTGAAGTACTGGCCATCAAATTTTCATTACTTTTCCATAGCGCGGGCCTTTAGCAGAATCATTAGATGTTCTAATTGTTCGTAAACATCTAATTGAGCTAATTCCATCTGAGTTAATGAAGCAGAACGGTTTTTCTCTAATAATGCTTCTAACTGCATTTGCGCTTGTGATGAAACTTTAAAAGCAATTATCTCTTCTGGCGTTGGGCGTTTAATCAAGAAATCCAGCACTTCTTGATACACTTCGGAAATCTCTACAGTTTGTGCATTCACTTTTGGCTGCTCGCTTGTTTGTTGCACATCTGCATCCAACAATAGCCAAAGTAATTGGGGTAAGTGACTCTGCAAAGGTTCTAAACGCTCGGCTAGTTCATCCGGTATCTGAATCGTTAATTTTGCCACGCTTGAAACTATGAACTAAGGTGTTTGCTCACATTATGCTTTAAGTTACATCGTATTACAATACTTCAACACAAAATAAGATACCCATCTTTTATATGGCAAAAACTACGATTAAAACACACGAACCCCAGACACAACACTTTCACCAATATGCGATCGCGGAAGGAGCATATTGGCAACGAGAATAGAAACTATTGCGCTGCCGATAAATTTTGTTTGTTTTTGGTATCGCTTTTGATGCGTAATTCAGCGATACACACTTACAGGGTGCTAACTTATAGTTATAATTAGCCGTAACTTATTATAAGCAGGATTCAACTATAGCTTTGACTGAGGGCAAAGATAGTTTACAAAAGTTGCTCAGGCGGTTGCATATTATCGTTTTAACAAAGAGACAGAGGGGCAGGCTGCACAAGAATGCATTCGGGAAAACTTTTCTCCCTGGCTTCGTGCCTGTTCCTCAATCTCTGACATTCGGATCGTGGATAACTGCAACCGCCTTGATGGTCAACCGTTTGGGAATACAAATTGCCTGCTTTAATTAACTACAGAAATCATCAACACGGATATCGCGCCAGACATCAGACACTTGCCAGCCAGAGTTGCCCACCGATTGTACTGGAGGATTGTCAAGCAATGGAATATAGTCGGGAACTCTAGGTTCTATTGTGATTACTGATTTCTCCTCAACCTCAACCACAGGGGCTGTATATTTGTCAGTATTAATAACTGTATTGCATGTGGGCGAGATGGATCTAGAAAATTCACAACTGCTACTGGATACCACTGCTTTGTCCATTGAAATACTTCTTCTTTGTTTTGATTCAATGGAATGCTTGCGTTATCCATATTCCCTTGAAAATCTATTTTAGTGGTCATGTGTGTTCTTTTATGTTTTTGAACTAATAAAATTAGAGCTGTTTAATATTTAATATAGTTGCAATTCCAGGTACGCTCTTTTCTACTTAAAAAACTTTCTTCGCTTGCTTGATGGCATAAAAACTATGTACCCCCTCAAACACTTCTTCAGGTGACAGTTGCTCAAAACGATAGCAGGTAATTTTATCTCTAAACTAGTGCTGGTGTACTATCAAACTAATATTGTATTTACTTCCTTGAAAATGCTGTGAAAAGCGAGACTGCTTGTGGTGGAGCTACCCTTGGGACAAGAATCTGTCGCTAGAACTAGGAAAAGAATTCACGTAGATATGGATGCTTTTTACGCATCGGTGGAACAGCGGGAGAACCGGGAGCTACCAAGGCAAACCGTTAGTCGTCGGTGGCAGCCCGAATCAGCGAGGTGTGGTTGCAGCCGCAAGTTTAGAAGCTCGTAAGTTACCTGCAATTTTCTATGTGAACAATGGGAATTGATTGCAGGAGAGTTTCCATTAGAAAAACTCGGTGGTCGTCCACAGTTAAAAATAATCTCATTATTCCCTACTTATTAACAAAGGTTTTAGATACGATCACCCTATCCCAATCCCCTTTAACGAACTCAAAAAATGCGAATTAGACCCAAATCTCTAGGCTTTACGATCTTGCTGGGGGCGCTTTCTGCACTACCGCCCTTGTCAATCGATATGGGGCTACCAGCATTCCCGACAATCAGTGCGGCCCTGAGAACGTCACCAGGTGCGGTGGGACTAACACTTAGTTTGTTTATGCTTGGTTTTGCGATCGCCCAGCTCGGTTTTGGCCCACTTTCAGATCGTTATGGACGCAGGCCAGTTTTACTCGCAGGCTGTGGAATCTTTGCGCTGGCTGGTGTAGTCTGTACTGCGGCACCATCGATCGGTACTCTGATTGCTTGGCGCTTAGTTCAAGGTGCCGGTGCTGGTGCTGGCATGGTGGTGACGCTGGCAATCGTCCGAGATTTATTTGATGGCCCAGAAGCACGGGCGCAACTTTCTTACGTCAACCTAGTGATGAGTGTAGCACCGATGATTGCACCTACAATCGGTGGATGGGTTTTGGCACTCATAGGTTGGCGGGGAATCTATGGTGTGCTAGCTGTGGGAGGATTACTGCTGGTAGTGGCTGTTGCTTTTGGACTAAGTGAATCTCTTGTTCAGCGTGATCTAAATGCAATCAAACCACATCGGCTAATCAATAATTATAGAAAAATTCTCACCAATCCCATTTGCCTTGGCTATGCCCTTGTCAATGCACTTAACTTTGGATGTATGTTCGCCTACGTTGCCGGCTCACCATTAGTGATGCTCAACGTTTTTGGTGTCTCAACTACAATCTACGGTTGGCTATTTGCATCAACTGCCTTTGGGATCATGGTAGGTTCATTCCTGAATGGGCGCTGGAGTATCCAAGGTGTGCCACCTTCACGATTACTCAGTATTAGCTTAATTGTCGCTGTCGTTTCCACAGTGGTACTTATGGTTGTGTCAATGAGTAGTGCAGCCCAAGTTGCAACACTCATGCCATTGCTGGTGCTAAATACCTTTTGTCGTGGCATCATTTCACCAAATGCTATGCATGGTGCCATCCAACCAGTACCAGAAAGTACTGGAGTTGCAGCCGCCGTAGTCGGATTTCTGCAAATGCTCGGTGGCTCACTAGCAAGTGGGTTAGTGGCTTTCCTTTATGATGGGCACAGTGCGTTCGCTATGTCTGGTGTCATGGCAGCATTTGCGATCGCCTCTTACGCCGCCTATACTTTACTAGCACGTCCCGCCGAACGTCGTTATTTGTCGAACTACCAAGACGCCAACAACGCCAAGAATTCCTAAAAAGTGCGTAAGTCAATACCTTTGCCAAATAAAATAGCCAGATATCGGACAAGTCTGCGTCATTCGTTAGTTTTTGGTGGCAATCCCAATCAGCGAGGCGTGGTTGCAGCAGCAAGTTTAGAAGCTCGTAAGTTTGGTATTTACTCCGCGATGCCGTCAGTAACCGCTTTTGCCAAATGCCCCTGACTGATATTCGTCAGACCGAGATTCGACGTTTACCGAGAGATTTCTACTTCAATCCACGCCATATTCAAACGCTACAGTGATTTAGTGGAAGGAGTTACGCTAGATGAAGCATACCTGGATGTTACTGAGAATAGGCAAAATATCACCTACGCTTCTACGATCGCCTCCCACCGTAGGTGATCGCCCCTTTACCCTATTGATTTCCTGGCTTGAATTGCTGCAATTCGATGTTGTACTCTGTTTTTAGAGTTCGGGCTTGCAAATGAACATAGGAATAATCTCGCCAAAAAGTAGCGGGTTTTTAGAAGTGATGCCAGAGGGTGAAGGCAGCGACTATTGGCAGATTGCCGCCGTACACATCAATGGTAAAGCTTTCTGCCCTAGCCCGAAGCTTTATCGCTGTGAACAAGTGGCATTAGCAGTGGCTGCACAAATTTATGATTGGATAGCTGAACACGAACACCAAATCAGTGATGGGGCTTGCTACTGCTCTGTTTTGAAGCTGGCCCTATGGCAGCAACCGAAAGTATCTTAATTGACCTTATATTAATAGCTGCTTAGAGTAATCCTGAGTCCCTGCTAAGAGTGTGGGGATTTTACTTTGTAGGTGCGATGGCTACGCCCGCCCTTAGCATCGCGTTTTGCCCTCTCTCTTGCGATCGCTCCAGAAAGTGTGCAACTTTTCCTCGCTTGATTTTATGAAAGGCGATCGCCACCGGAAAGGGCGGGTACGCCATCGCTCTAGGAGTGCAACTTTATGGGATGTAAGGGCGATCGCCACCGGAAAGGGCGGTTACGCCATACGCCATCGTCCTGTGAGATTTTTATACAAAGATGCAGAGCAGTGATTAACAGTATCAACATCAGTCACATATTAATAGCAACTATCACTAATTATTGAAGGTAAACATAATTCTGGAGCGACAAATATGCTTCGATTATTTAATTCATTTGCATCGAAGCTCGGCAGTATTAAAGAGCAAAAAACTGAGGGAATGGCGGCGGTTGTTGCCTATTTAATGTTTGCTTCTTACTGTTTAACACTAGTAGCTATACTCTGCGTGGTAGTTATTTTGTAGTCTCAGTTTTGAATCAGCAGAATGTAGCTATTCAATTATGTTCTGATTATCAAACTAAGAACATAGTGATGACTATGTTCTTAGTTTATCAAACAAATTTACTTGGTATGCCGAAAAATAATTGGCTTCAAATTTCCACAATCAGTTACTAGATATTCTCTTAATCTAGCTTGGAAATTTTTCTGTTCATTTTCATTAATTAGTTTTAATTTCTGACCAATAACATAGTCGGCTTCTGTTATCCAAAAATCAAGTATTTGGTCTATTTGAGCGATTTCTTGGATATCTGCTATTCGCTGTGCTTCTGATTCTGATAAACTGCTTAGACTTGCTAAAGAACAATACTCTCGGATAATGTTCTTCTGCTCATGAGTTAATGGTAACTCTGGATTTTTAATTTCCTTTGAGAAATAAAAATTGACCATTGGTACTAGCTCCTTATCACCAAATTCTGTTCGGACTTACATATCCATCTAGTTGTAGAATTCGTTAGAGATACGCAGTATCCTTTTAATTTCCAGTTTGTGAACATATTTGGCTTGGTTAACCTCCTATTATACAGTGAGAATGTTTGAGTTTTGTGACCTTACATAATGAATAGTGAAAAAGTTTGGCTTTTGTGACAGTTCAGAGGGTAATTTGATGAGAATTTGATTCAAAAGTCACAAAAAGTTCATTTTATCACTATCTATTAAGAGGTTAGTTCATTTGAAAAACGAATAAGAAGCCGTAATACTTCCTACTTAGTTAACTGGAGGCAATCGGATGCTATCTTGTGGTCGTAAGGCATTTGACGAAGAATTTCGGGTCTTACTTGATTCTGGAAGTTCTTCTGCCCACTCGATGTTAGCTTTCATTAAGCGTAGCCTTGCCCAATTCAATCTCAGTAATTTTTATACCCCTACTTGGGTAATCAATGAGGCATATATGCGTGGAATCAAACTTATGGCAAAAGGCGAACAGATTGAGAAACCCTTAGCTTGGATTCGAGCAACAGCCTATAACATCATTAGAGAGCAGAGCCGAGAACTAAGAAGATTTTCACAGTTTGATGAAAGCATGATTGAATCTCATGTTAATTGCAGCCCTACCGTTTCTGAAGAAATTGAAGAGGAATTATTCAAAAGGGTAAAGCTAGCTTTTGAAAAGTTAGAGCCAGAAGAAAAAGAAATTTTGATTTTGAAAGAGGTAAAAGATTTCTCTTGGAATGAAATTAAATTGCGTCTAGTTTTACAAGGTAAGGAAGTTACGAATGAAGCAACATTGCGTAAACGCAAAGAAAGAGCTTTAAAGCGTCTTCGCAGCATATATCATTCTTTGGAACCTCAAAATGTTTAGCATTCTTGAGTGCAATTATAAAAGTGTTTGAATACCATTAGTTTTCTCTAGCAATGTTTGAAGAATAAATCTGAGCGCTTACGAGATATCTGTATAATTTATATTGCTTGGTTATTCATCAAGAAAGTGTAGGGTGAAGCGACCCACCTATCACCAGGCGATGTTTGACGAAAAGCCGCTATGCGTCGGGAGCACATTTACCTTGTTTGGGTCACTGACTCTTTAAGTTTTCCTCGCTTGAATGCTTTTAGCTAGGATATTCGCTCAAAGTGAGGGCGATAACTTCGTTAAGCTGCGCTAACGCTCTGGCAATGAAAGTGAAATAATAAACTAATACGCCTTGCTGGTAGGAGATACAGCCATGACCTACACCATGCACGAAGCTCAAGAAGTAGCAAAGCTTGCTGCTGCTGACATTGAAGCGTGGCTGTGCTCCCAACCAGAAACTAACGCTCTTTCATCACTCTCACCAGAGAATAAAACAATAATCCTTGCTACATAAGACTTTCAGGCAAAAGAGATGATTTTAGCCATAATGTTAGAAAATAAAGCTCCAAACCCAGTTTCTGTACCTTGTTTAGAAGTTGGCTGAGATTTTTCCCGCCCACTTACTTAATTAGCTATGTGGAAACTACGCCTACTAGCGATAGAGACCATCAAGTTGTTGATGAACTTCATCAAAATTTAGCACAACGAGACATTTTACCAGAAAAACATTTGGTGGATACTGGATATATCGATGCTCAATTACTTGTAGATTCTAATCAAGAATATAACGTCGATTTAGTTGGTCCTGCTCCTGCTGATTCACAATGGCAATCACGCGCTCAAAAGGGTTTTGGTTTGGCAGATTTTGAAATAGATTGGTCACAACAAGTTGTACGCTGTCCTCATGATAAACTGTCTAGCTCTTGGACAAATCGTTTAAATCTTTATTCTCAACCAGTTTTTGTAGTCAGGTTTAAAAAATCTGATTGTCACAATTGTCCATCACGTCTAGATTGTACGAAAGATAAAACTGGCGTTCGGGGCTTAACTTTACGTCCTCAAGAATTGCACGAAGCTCTCAGTCAAGCAAGAGCGCGGCAACAAACGCCTGAATTTAAAGAGCAGTATGCTTTCACGATCTGGTGTTGAAGGAACTATTTCTCAAGCCACAAGAGCGTTTGGGTTGCGTCGATGCCGTTATCGGGGTTTTGAAAAAACTAGGCTACAACATATTATTACGGCTGCTGCTATGAATTTGGTTAGGGTTTGGCAGTGGTGGACCCAAGCTAATAATTTTGGCAAGAGTATTTCTCGCTTCGCAACTTTGGCCGTCTAAATTTGACTTTAAAGAATTCGCCAACAAAGTCATGTCATTCGCGAACCAATCTCCTCTTTCCACATCCCGTGAAAAGTCAGGAGTAATTTCGGGTATTTCATCATAATCAGGGCTATTAGGTAAGGATTTACCAGCCTTTTTTACCCAATTTATTATTGTTGTGTGATGTACTTTCTTGACTCGTTCTATTGCACGAAAGCCGGAGCCATTTACATACATCTCTAGACATTCTCTGCGAATTTCTTCTGGATAACCTTGCTGTTCATAAGAATCGATAAATTGACGACCACAAATCACACACATATGATTTTGTTTACCATATTTTCTGCCGTTCTTGCGGATATGAGCTGATTCACACCTTGGACATTGCATAGCGAGCGCTTGAATTCATACTTCAATTATGCAACGCCAGAGAAGATGTGTCTTTTTTTGTTTCATGCAACAAAGCCTTGACAGACTACTAGCTCGGATAATGCCACCTTGTTTCCAACCCTATTGCTTCTCAAAACTTGTCTGCTTGTCAATAGGCTTTGAGACGCGCTAACCCTGCCTGTATACTAGTCTAAAGTCCAGTCTCTACGTAAGCCTTATTATCTCCATTGTCATTAGACGGAAACTCCCGAAGGTACATATCATAAAGTTCATCTGGATCAATCGGTAGTACTTGGGTCAATAAGGCAACCTCTGAGGGGTTAGGTTGTTGACCTCGGATAATTGCCTCAATTCGTTCTGACGCACTCGGTACTTCGGCATCGAGAAACGCTTCAAGAGCAGCAGCGCGATGCTCCCTGACTAACTGAACAATAATTTTATAGGTTACTTTTTTCTTGGTATTACGATTTTTCTTCCCATCTAAGCTCCTTGAACCAGCAACAAGTTCTTGAATGATCTCACCTCCTTTCGCCGTTATTCGAGCTAAGTCATATAAACTGAGTTCTTCCATCCATACGAATACCTCTTCAACCGAGGTGATTAATCGAGTGGGTTCACGACCTAGGTGTTTTACCTGAGGAATTCGCAAATATTCCTCAAGTGAATAGCCGGCATTTAAGTAGATTTGCAAGTCACCAACAGTAGTGCCAATATAGGCAGCTAATCGTTGAGCACTGCTTTCACCTAAATTGCCCTTTCCATTCTCCCAATCAGACCAAGCAGAATGCACTACTCCAGCTTTTTCAGCAATTTGTCGTACCCTTTGATCTCCTCTCAGCTTGATACACAGTTTTGATAAGCGCTCTCTAGCCTCTAATGTAAGCAAGATTTTAACAAAATCTAATAACTGTTCTTAAAATACCACTTATTAGCCAAAATGGCACGAACCGATCCCACTAATATAAAAATCTGGTAATCTATTTTTGACTTGAGTTGGGTGTATCAGTTGATGGCTGCACGTTTTCAGGGATTGAGCGAGCTAGAATGGAAGTTATTTGAAGGGACTTCCAGAAAATAAATTATCCAATTTCACGCTCATCAAAACGACTTTCTCTCCCCCTGCTAAGAGATCCCTGCTCCCCTGCCCTCAAAGCGATGGAATATTTTTTAATTGGAAGTCCCTAAAGCTGACTTTATCTTCTGCCTTTTTACCAAACCAGACCCAATCTTTGCAACACAACCGACCAGTGCCCTGATCAGCCCTCAGTTAACTTGACAATGTTTACATACTATGTATTTATTGTTATAAGTTTAAAACCAATTTACCAGCAAAATTTCTTGCAAAATCATATTTGTGGTGGTATCTTAAGAACACAGATAGCTTTTGTTCAAATTATGATTACAGTAAAAATCAGAGAACGCTTATCATAAGGTGTGTATTATTTTAAGAGGAGAGCAAAGGGGATGACAAATTGCTGAGAAAGCTAGACTAACATCGCACATTGTGCTTAGTCTGATGGAAAACATTAATGAGCTTTACTAGGTAAGGCACTTCCAGAAAATAAAATGCCCACCCCCTTCGGGGTTCGGCAGTCGCTCATGAGGGAAACCCCCTCTTCTGCGCGCTGCCTCACCGTATCAATAATATTTTTGGCACAACCGAGATATCTAGGCGCTTTCGCCCTCAAGGCGAAAGCGACGGCTGTGCATTTTATTTGTTGGATCTCCCTAACCATTCATATCCCCCCTCTTAAACAGCGATTTCAAGGGTAAGCGGAATGAGAGAAGGTAATATAACCTTGTGATCGAAAGTCATGACATGAGCAAAGTTGTCCCTTGGACTTACTTTTACTTTGCTTTATGGACAGGTTTGAATCACGCTTAAAAGGGAACTGTAAGCCAAACTAACTTCATTCGTGCAGGTATCAGAACTGATCCGCGTGCAATGACACCATGTCTCTCAAAAACGTTCGGGACTACTAAACGTCCTGTCCCAACCTCGGTGTCTTGCTAGCGCCTGCTTAACGTTTTTTCCATTTTAACTTGCCACGAATCACGTTGATGTCTAAGTATCGGGGGCTGAAGAATGAATTGAGGCAACTATCCAAGCTAAACAACCCAATCCCCCATCTCTTGGCTTATTGATTCAAGTACTACTGATTGATCCAGACGAACGTTAGGATATGTACCTTCGGGAGTTTCTGTCTAATGGCAATGGAATTACTCAAGGTTGCACAGCAAATTATTAATGATGAAGCTGTCCGACTATTTACTCAAGAATGCGGAATCCATTACCCTGTTATTTTTGAAAATAAATCCATAAAAATATACGTGCAAAGTCAAAGGGCAGCAAGAGTGCTTTCGTGGCAAAAGTGCTACCTTTTATCGAAACAATGTATTAGCTGGAACTACCAGAAAGTTGAGATTTATTCCCCTCCATACTATTGCTCACCAATTACCATCAATCCCTACGCAATTCTCACAAAATACTGTGATTACCAAGACTCAGTTATGAATAAAGTACCACCAATTATTGCCAAAGCAGGAATTCAATTCGACAATCTAAAGCTATCCCAGTCTTTACTCCCGATTATCATCAGGTGGATTGAAAACCCTAACATCAAAGGCGCAATAGTTCGCATTTCTGACGAACGCCAGATAGTACTCACAGAAGCTAGTGCTGCATTGATCTCTGGTACCGACTTGCTTGGTGCAACTAAACGCAAACGCTCAGACTATTGGTATCTCAGTGATTTGTCAGACATGCGCCGCGAAACTAAACAACGGGGCGATTCCCCATTTGAGTTCCGTTGGCGGGGGACTAATGAACAGCGATCTCAGTGGACTTTGTTCGTCAGTAGCTACTACATAGTGTGTGACGAATTTAGTAACGTGTACCAGATTTCCGAGAATATAGGAGCCGAACAGATTATCCCACCCCCGACAATCTAGTACCGATCCCGTGGAAAAAACCTGTAAAAAACGAGCAAACCTTGCTAGTTATCTGTTTCAGACGAGGGATTTATCATTGAGGCGATTCATTAAGAGCGAGTTTTCTAATTAATATTGACGATGCTGCAAACAAACCCCTCATGAATCAGAAGGTTTGCTCGTTTTTTATAGCTTAATGCGTCTCCTTGGAATTCGCTCATTCGCGCTATGAGAAAAGCTTTGATTATAAGCTTTATGGCTGTTTTGAATTCTCAGAATTTTGAACTTGAGATTGATTTGGAGTAACAAGAAAATATAGATTTATTTCGGTGCTTTTTACTTAACCGTGGTTTCTACGGTTAAGTGCAAGCTCTTAGGCAAGTAACTGATAGCCTATTTTATACACTCATCAAAAAGAACAATTACAGCTATGCTTGCAACAGCTCAACCTGTACTCCGGCGCTTCTGGTATCCAGTCATTCCCATCGAATTGCTACAGAGAGGGCCGCAATCATTCACGCTCCTAGGGGAACCCCTCGTCCTCTGGCTTGATGCAGACGGCAAGCCGTCTGCTGTCCGGGATCGCTGCTGTCATCGCAGCACACCCTTGTCGCAGGGTATTGTTGTTGATGGGAACATTCGCTGTCCCTACCACGGTTGGCAGTTCAACTCAGAAGGCTCCTGTGTCGTGGTGCCTCAGGCTCCTGACAGCCCGATTCCTGAAAATTATCGCGTCCAAAATTTTCAATGCCAGGAGTGCTACGGCTACGCTTGGGTTTGCCTTGGGGACAGTCTTGATGAAATTCTCAACATTCCGGAGGCAGCAGATCCAGGCTACCGCCAGATCCATGCCTTTTACGAAACATGGCACTGTAGTGGTCTGCGGCTAATAGAAAACGTATGCGATCATGGACACTTTCACTTCGTCCACAACCAAACCTTAGCTGATCGCGAAAATCCGGTTTCCTCTCCCCATAACGTGCTTGAAAAGACGGAGTGCGGCTTCTACTTCGAGTCCATTCTCTTTATGCACAACAATCCCCATATGGAAAAGAACGTGGGGAGTTCACAGAAAACCATAAAGATAATACGTAAAATTAACTGGTGCATCCCTTTTGGTTTGCATTTGCAAGAAATGATGGACGGTAAAGAATTAGTACAGGTGAGCATAACGTATGCAACGCCCATCAATGATTCCAGTTGCCAAATGGTACGCTTCTTGTTCCGCAACGACACCGAAGCTGAGGCAAAAGCAGCAGATATAATTACTCATGAGGGTTTGATATTCAACGAAGATCGCACAATCTTGGAAACAATAGATTACGATGTGCCTCTCGATTTGAACGAGGAGGTACACATGGCGACCGATAAACCGGGCATACTGATGCGGCACAAGCTGGCAGCACTGCTGGCGAGCCACGGCGAGGTTGAGCAACGGCGAACAGCAGCGTCAGTAATGGCTAATGCACCACTTATCTAGGCAATAAAAATTTTCTAGCGCGATTTATGGCACCGGACAGGAAGCTTAGGACAACAATCAATTCACAATGTACGCTGTTGAAGTCACCTATAGCCGACTTGTCCTAACGGCTTGGCGACTGCTATAGAAGAAATAATGTAGGAGTAAAGAGAAAGTTGCAATCATGTTAGAGATAATTAATCGGTACGCTCATGGATTTGTTGTTATTCCTACAATTCTGGCTTGTCGAAAAAAAGGTTTCTTTAAACTGCTACAAGAGCAAAACTCATTGACTTTGGAGAAAATAGCAAAGTGTCTTGGCGCAAATGAAGGACACCTTCAGGTCGCTGTGAAAATTATGCAATCTTTAAATTGGGTTGTGCGACAGGAGAGCGGAGAGTATTCTCTAACCGACAAAGCCAATATTTATCAAAAACTTCCAGAAGATATTCTCGACTTATATCACTTGGAAATAGAAGCATACTTGATGGGAGAACAACAGAAAAGTTGTCTGGCAAAGTGGATTGCCCTTTCCGGACAAAGATGGAACGTTGAAAACCCAGTTATAGCAGACTTTTTAGATGGAATTTTAGTTATACCTGTCTTACTTGCACTTAAAAAGAATAATTTACTTAATGATCTGGAGGATAGACAGAAACCTTTATTTTCAGAATTAAGTCATTCTGTGCGTGAGGAATTATATGGACTATTTATTAGTAAAGGATGGGTATCTTTAAAAGAAGGTCAAATCTTCTTGACTGATGTGGGTCGTTTTATAGTAGAACGGTGTTTGATTACTGGAACAGTTGCTTCCTACAAACCGATGTTATCTCGGATATCTGATTTGTTATTTGGTGAAACTCAGGTTGTATTTTCTAGAGATACGTCAAATAATGAAAGACATATTAATCGTATTCTAAATGTTGTAGCTAGTGGGTTTCAACATGAAAAGTTTTTCTCTGATATAGATGAACTGATTCTCTCTATTTTTAATCAGTTGCCTTATGAAGAACAGCCAAAATATATTGTTGATATGGGGTGTGGAGATGGCAGTCTCTTAAAAAGAGTATATGAGATTATTCGATATAAATCTGCAAGAGGGACTGTGTTAGAGCAGTATACTGTGCATATGATTGGTGTGGATTATAATCAGGAAGCATTGGAGGTTGCTACTCGTACTCTAAGTAATATTCCCCACTTTGTTCTTCAAGGAGATATTGGAAATCCTGAAAGACTTGTAGCAGATTTAAAAAATTTGGGTATCCACGATCCAGAAAATCTACTTCATATCCGCTCATTTCTTGACCATGATCGTCCTTTTATTCCTCCTTTGGATACTGCCAGATTATCTAAACGTTCTGTAATACCTTATCAGGGGGTTTATGTTGATAGGAATGGAGGTTCTATTCCTCCTCATTTGATGGTACAAAGTCTGGTGGAACACTTAGAAAGGTGGGCATCAGTTATGACAAAACATGGATTAATTGTTTTGGAAGTACACTGTTTATCTCCAGAAGTCACCTACAAATTTTTAGACAAAAGCGAGAACCTACACTTTGATGCCTATCATGCATTTTCTATGCAGCATCTTATAGAGGCTGATGTTTTCCTTTTAGCTGCTGCCGAAGCTGGTTTATTCCCGAAAGTTGAATTTTCTAAAAGATATCCAAGAACATTTCCTTTTAGTCGCATTACATTAAGTTGGTTTGAAAAACGAGCTTATACTATTCGTCACCCAAGTTTAGAAGACCTGCTGGCTTTAAACAACTTAGAAGTTGAATGTTGGTCAGAACATTTACAGGCATCTCCACAGGAAATCCGACGAAGAATTGAAGAATTACCAGATGCTCATTGTGTTTTAGAAATAGGCGATCGCATTGTTGGTGTAGTTTATTCTCAAAAAATTTCCAGTACTGATTCATTAAAAAACACGACTTGGATAAATCTACCGTCTTTATATACAAAAGAAGGGATAATAGTCCAACTTCTTGGCATAAATATCTTACCGGAAATGCAGCATCAGGGATTGGGTGACCAATTGCTGGAATTTATGCTTCAATGGTGTTCTTTAAAAGGTGGTGTTGACAGTGTTGTGGGTGTGACTCGGTGTAAAAACTATGTTAATCACTCCGATGGAAGCTTTAAAGAATATATTCAAAAACGCAACGAACAAGGACAACTTTTAGATCCAATTCTGCGCTTCCATGAAAGTCATGGTGCTACGATCAAAGGGGTACTGACTGACTATCGCCCAGAAGACACAGATAATCAAGGAAAAGGCGTTTTAATCGAATATAAAATTCACCACCGTCCAATCTCTCAGCATACAATTTCGGAAGAGTTTGAAATATTAGAGAATAAAAATCAAATCAATCAGAATCAAACCTCAGCTTCAATTGTTGAAGAAACAATCCGTTTAGTCATGGGTCAACAGCGCATGGCTTCTTTTTCTGCCAAGCGTTCTTTGAAGGACATAGGTTTAGATTCACTGGATCTTCTGGAACTTAGCTCGCAACTTGGTCAGCGCTTTAGGGTGGAACTACCTCCCACTTTCTTCTTTCAATATCCTACGCCGTCAGCTATAAGCACTTATCTTCAGGAACAAGGGTTGCTTAAAGAAGAAAATCTTCAAAAAATACAACAATCTGGTGTTCGGGATCAGAAAGAAGAAGAAAAATTAGAGCAATTTGATATTCACCAGGAAAAAATTGAGCAACAACTCGATAGAACTTCAGAAATGATAACTTCTTCTATATTAGAAACAAGGTCTTCTGATTTCTCTTCATTCCCAGCTGAAAATAATACCCAGGAATTTATCGCAATTATTGGAATGGCGTGCCGTTTACCAAGTGGTGTGAATAGTACTGAAGAGTTTTGGTCACTGTTATCCGAAGGTACTGATGCTATCACCGAAGTTCCTAAAGAGCGTTGGGACATTAAACATTATTACGACCCCGATGGAAACCAAGCTGGAAAGATATTTAGCCAACATGGAGGTTTCCTGTCTCAGGTTGATCAATTTGATGCCCAGTTTTTCAGGATTGCTCCTAGAGAAGCTAATAATATGGACCCGCAGCAACGCATTTTAATGGAGGTGAGTTGGGAGGCGTTAGAAAATGCCGGATTAAACCCTGAAGCTTTAGCAGGAAGCCAGACAGGTGTTTTCGTTGCTATCTGTAACCATGATTACGGGTATGCACAAGTCAGACAAGAGGAGGGAGACAAAAGCTGTAATGCCTACTTTGCCACTGGAACCAGTGCTTCGGTAGCATCAGGACGAGTATCGTACTTTTTCGGTTTCACAGGTCCGGCAATTTCTGTAGATACCGCATGTTCATCATCACTTGTTGCCTTACATCTTGCTTGTCAAAGCTTGCAGAATAAAGAATGTCATATTGCTCTTGCCTCAGGGGTAAATCTTTTATTATCTACTGAGTCAAGCATTAGTTTTTCTCAGGCAGGAATGCTTTCACCAGATGGACGCTGCAAAACCTTTGACGCTTCTGCTAACGGGTATGTTCGCGGCGAAGGTTGTGGTGTTGTGGTTCTTAAGCGTCTGTCGCAAGCAATAACTGACAAAGATAATATCTTGGCTGTCGTGCGAGGGATAGCAGTTAATCAAGATGGTGCCAGTAACGGTTTAACAGCACCAAACCCATCAGCTCAGACTGCTGTAATCCGTAAAGCTTTATCTGTAGCTGGTGTACATCCCAATCAAGTTTCCTACGTCGAAGCTCATGGTACAGCGACTTCCTTGGGTGATCCTGTTGAGATCAATGGATTAGAAACAGCTTACGGACAAGACCGAGGAGCAGAAAATCCTTTAGTGATCGCTTCAGTTAAGACAAATATCGGACACACGGAAGCTGCTTCTGGAATGGCCGGATTGATTAAAGTTGTCTTGTCGATGCAACACAAGTACATTCCCAAGCATCTTCATTTTCAGAATTTAAATCCGAACATAACACTTGAGCATACTCCCGCAGTGATTCCCACTGAAGGTATGGAATGGAAAACGAGCAACTTATCCCAACGGCTGATAGCAGGAGTCAATTCATTTGGGATTAGCGGTACTAATGCTCATCTCATCTTGGAAGAAGCACCAACACCCGTGCAAAGGAAGGCGGAGATTGTTCCTCCCAAGCACGTATTAACCCTTTCTGCCAAAAGCGAGAAAGCTTTGCGGGAACTGGCACAAAAATATGAAACTTATTTGAATCGCCATGCTGGGACATCACTAGCAGATATTTGTTTCACAGCCTCCACGGGAAGAGCGCATTTTGAACACCGACTGGCAATTATTACTGAATCTACTGCACAGTTGCGCGAGCAGTTGAGTGCTTTCAGTAGCGAGTGGGAGACTAGCGGACTGGTGAGTGGTCGTATTATCGACAATATTCCCAAGATAGCGTTCTTATTCACAGGTCAAGGGTCACAGTATGTGGGTATGGCACAGCAACTTTACCAGACACAACCCATATTTCGTCAAGCATTGGAGCGCTGCGAGGAAATTCTCAGTTCATATTTAGAAATACCCCTTCTAAAAGTTTTGTATCCAGCAACGGGAGAAAATTTTCCCTTGGACTCCACAGCCTACACTCAACCTGCTTTATTTGCCATAGAATATGCCTTGGCTGAGTTATGGAAGTCTTGGGGTATAATTCCCGATATCGTTATGGGTCATAGTGTCGGGGAATATGTTGCTGCAACTGTTGCAGGAGTATTCAGCTTAGAAAATGGTCTGAAGCTGATAGCTCAACGAGGGCGTTTAATGCAGACATTGCCTTTTGATGGAGAAATGGTAGCTATCTTGGCGGATCAGGAACGGGTTGCAGCAGCGATCGCACCATTCGTAAAAGAAGTTTCTATCGCTGCAATTAACGGGCCAGAAAATATTGTCATTTCTGGACGCTGTAGGGCAATACGTAATGTTGTGAGTACTTTAGAAGCAAGCGGGGTAAAGACGACTCCATTGGACGTTTCCCATGCCTTTCACTCTCCTTTAATGGAACCTATGCTGGATGATTTTCGGCAGGTTATCGCCGATATCACCTTCTCACCTCCACAAATCAATTTAGTTTCCAACGTCACTGGAGAGCTAATCACAAATGAAATCACCACTCCTGAATATTGGTGTTCTCACATACGACAGCCTGTCAAATTTGCTGCTAGTATGGCAACTCTTCATCGTGCGGGTTATGAAGTCTTTTTGGAGATTGGACCAAAACCAATTTTATTGCGGATGGGTCGTTCTTGCCTACCACAAGCCGCGGGAGCTTTACTTCCCAGCTTGCGTCCAGGATATTCGGATTGGCAACAAATTCTGGAAAGTTTAGCAGAATTGTACGTCCGTGGAGTAGCCATAGACTGGTCTGGTTTTTGGCAGGACTATGCGCCACGTCGGGTGATGTTGCCGACTTATCCTTGGCAACGAGAACGCTATTGGTATGAGATTTTTGACTCGCAACCAGAGAAGCTAGAACAACATTCCCAACAAGCTATATCAAAGCAACAAGTACATCCTCTTTTGGGATATCGTTTGCGATCGCCCCAGCCGACTTGGAATCAGTCGTTCGCTTGGCAGAAACTCGCTTATCTCTATGATCATATCGTCCAAGGGGCTGCGGTTTATCCTGGAGCAGCTTATGTGGAAATGGCTTTGGCTATTGCATCAGAAACTTTTGGGGAAAAACCTTACATTGTGGAAGAGATTGAATTTCACAAAGCACTCTTCTTACCTGAAAGTGATATACCAACCCTTCAGTGTATTTTAGATTCAAGTCAAGCAACTTTTGAAATTTACAGTAATGCCAAAGATACCCAGGAGTGGGTTCGACATACGACGGGCAAGCTCACCCAACAGCCCAACAACTTTGTCCCGGATCTAGTTGTGCTGGATGAAATTCATCGCCGCTGCACTAAAGAAATTTCTCAGAGCAGTTTATACCAACGTTTCCAAGAAATAGGCTTTAAATATGGTTCTTGCTTCCAAGGAATCGAGCGGCTTTGGAGCGGTAAAGGTGAAGCACTAGCTAAAATTAGGGTTCCCAATGCTATAGAGACAGAAGTCAAAGAATATCAATTGCATCCGGCTATCCTTGATGCTTGTTTTCAGGCTCTCCTCGCCACTTTATCTGTTAAGGGGACTTACTTGCCAGTGCAGATAGACCGAGTTCGGGTTTACGGTCGTCCCAGAATCCAATTTTGGAGCCACGCCACCCTGGTAGAGCAAAGCGCCACCCATATTAAAGGAGACATTAAACTGCTCGATGAAGCTGGAAAAGTGCTGGTAGAAATTCGGGGATTTTCTTGCCAATTTCTGGAGGACAAGCAGGGAGGTTTAGAGAAAGAGGATTGCCTCTATGAATACCAGTGGAAGTTGAAAGCACGCTCCGGTCAAGAGTTAATTCGCCCCGCAGCTGATTATCTACCCTCGCCAGTACAAATTGCTCTTGACCTTCAATCCGAAGCAACTCGGTTAAGTATGCAATTAGGACGGAAGCATTACTACGAACAGCTAAAACCACAAATTGACGTTTTGTCTGCTGTTTATATTCTCAAAGCCTTAAGTCAACTCGGTTGGCAACTTCAATTAAACCAGCGCGTCAGCGTGAATTCTTTGGCACAGGAATTAGGCGTAATATCCCAGCATAAGCGGCTTTTAGGTCAGATGTTGGAAATTCTTCAGGAGGAGGGCGTGCTGCGTCTTTTAGATGACCAATGGGAGGTCTGCCATATACTGGAAGTGAACGACCCTATTGAGACTTGGAAAAAGCTTTTAGCTCAATTTCCTGCCTATCAAGCGGAACTGACACTGTTGGGACGGTGCGGTCAGAAATTAGCACAGGTGTTACAAGGAGAGGTTGACCCACTGCAACTCCTTTTTCCTGAAGGCTCTCAAACAACAACTGAGCATCTATATCAAGACTCTCCTACCTATCGCATATATAACTTGCTGGCTCAAAAAGTCGTTGTTAAGGCGCTAGAGTCTTTATCACAAGGACGAACAGTGCGGATTTTGGAAATTGGCGCAGGTACGGGCGCGATGACATCTTATGTGCTGCCAAAGCTACCGCAACAGTGGACGGAGTATGTATTTACTGACGTTTCCCAACAGTTTATGATCTCTGCAAAGCAGAAGTTTCGCGATTATTCTTTCGTTGAATACCGAACTTTAGATATTGAAGCAGATATTATAGCACAAGGATTTGAGCCGCATTCTTTTGATCTCATTCTGGCATCAGATGTACTGCACGCCACTGCTAATTTGCACTCTTCACTTGAGAATGTTAAACAGCTTCTGAACTCACGGGGATTATTGGTTTTGCTGGAGTTAACAAACCCTCCACGCTGGGCTGAACTGGTATCTGGATTGCTCAAGGGTTGGTGGCTATTTACTGATGTGGAACTACGCAGATCGCACCCATGTATTTCGGAAGCAAAATGGCGAGATGTACTAGAAGATGTTGGGTTTACTGAAATTGCTGGTCTTTCAGATAGAGAGGCAACAGATCAGCCTTTACATACTGTTATTTTGGCTACTGATTCTAGTCATGAAGGTCTTTCTAGACACAGCCAACCTTCTAAAGTTAATGGTGAAGGCAAGACAAAAATACGTCACGAACAAAAGGAACAACTCGAATCAGTTGCACTGACCAAGCCGGAAAAGCAAGGAAGTTGGCTTATTTTTGCCGACAGTGCTGGAGTCGGACAACAGCTAGCACAAAAACTTAGAGAACGGCAACAAATCCCGCAGCTGATTTCACCTGGGGAAGTTTACCAGCGCCTTGATACAAATCACTTCCAGGTTTACCCGGAAAACTCAGAAGATTTGCAGCGACTTGTTGAGACTGTTGATCCAAACCAGCTAGCTTATGGCGGTGTGATTCACCTTTGGAGTCTGGACACGCCTGAGCCTGAGGAGATGACAACTACTTCCCTAGAGTCAGCGCAGACACGCAATTGTGTTAGTGTTCTGCACTTAATACAGGCTCTGACTAAAGGCAATTGGCCTAGCTCTCCCCGTTTGGTGCTAGTCACTCGTGGAACCCAAACAGTCGGAGGTTTAAAATCTGTCTCGGTTGCACAATCTCCTTTGTGGGGTTTGGGTCGTGTGATCAATAACGAACACCCCAATCTTCGCTGTACTAGAGTGGATTTGAGTCCAGCCACTACGGAAGAGGAGATTCAGTCTCTTTTAGAAGAGTTGTTAGCAGATGAGCAAGAAGATGAAATTACGTTGCGGAACGAGTTTCGTTATGTACATAGATTGATACCGATGTCGCCAGCTTCTTTGCACCAAAATTCAAAATCCCTTGTCCAAAATCAACAACCCTTCCGCTTAGAAATTTCTACACCTGGAATGTTGGACAATTTGACACTGCGGGCGATCGCACGTCAACAACCTGCAGCAGGAGAAGTTGAGATTCAGGTTTGTGCCGCCGGGCTAAACTTCAAAGATGTCATGGCAGCAATGGGTATGCTCTCAGACGAAGCTTTAGAGGGGGGTTACTCAGGGCGATCGCTTGGTATAGAGTGTAGCGGAATTATTACTACCATTGGCTCTAGTGTAGAAGGATTTAATATCGGGGATGAAGTCATTGCTTGTGCTCCTTATAGCTTTAGTACACATACAACGACAGATGCCCGTCTTGTAGTGCATAAGCCTGCACATCTGAGTTTTGAGTCAGCTGCTACAATTCCCACGACTTTTTTGACTGCCTACTATGCGATACACTACTTGGGACGCCTGCGTCAGGGTGAGCGGGTTCTCATTCATGGTGCTGCGGGTGGAGTCGGTCTTGCTGCCATTCAACTGGCTCAAGCTGTTGGCGCAGAAATTTTCGCTACAGTTGGCAGCCCGGAAAAACGGGAATTTTTACAAGCGCTTGGTGTAAAGCACATAATGGACTCCCGATCTCTAGCATTTGCTGATGAAGTGATGGAACGCACTGGTGGTAAAGGCGTAGACATCGTTCTCAACTCTCTAGCAGGAGATGCCATTCCTAAGAGCATCTCTGTCTTGGGAGCTTATGGACGTTTCATAGAAATCGGCAAACGAGATATTTACGCAAACAGTAAAGTAGGACTACGACCTTTTGGGAATAATCTGTCGTTCTTTGCTGTGGATCTGGATCGGTTATTGCGAGAACGCCCTGATTTTGCTACCTCGTTACTGCGTGAAGTCATGCAACAGGTTAACGCGAAAATCCTTCACCCGCTTCCTTACCGAGTCTTCTCCATCTCACGAGTGGCAAACGCTTTCCGCTACATGGTGCAAGCTAAACACATTGGCAAAATTGTCGTGTCGTTGCAAGATGCAGATGTAGCAGTGACTCCTTCATCTGAAGAAACAGTCACATTTGCCGCTGATGTCAGCTACTTGATTACAGGCGGACTGGGTGGATTTGGTATAGCAGTGGCTCAGTGGCTGGTGGAGCAGGGTGCCCGACACTTGGTACTGATGAGTCGCACGGGTGCCTCCTCACCACAAGCCAAGGAAGCGGTAAAAACTTTGGAGCAAGCGGGTGTTCGTGTGATGATTGCCTTGGCAGACGTAACACAACAAGAGCAAGTCCAAGGCGTTCTTGCTGACATTCAGCAGTCTATGCCGCCGTTACGAGGCATTATTCATGCTGCAATGGTTCTAGATGATGCTGCCTTGGTTGAACTGAACCGAGAGCGCTTACATAAGGCGATCGCACCCAAGAGCATTGGAGCCTGGAATCTACATATCCATACTTTAGACACACCTTTAGATTTCTTCATCCTTTTTTCCTCGGTGACTTCTATTATTGGTAGTTCAAGACAGGGGAATTATGCAGCTGCCAATGCTTTTCTTGATGCACTAGCGCATTACCGCCACACTCAGGGTTTGCCAGCCTTAACAGTCAACTGGGGTAGAGTGGCTGATGTTGGTTATGTTGCTCAACGTAACGATGTCAATCGATATATGGAGCGGATTGGAGCTAAACCCTTGCAATCTCACCAAGCACTAAAGATACTGGCAAAATTACTTCAACAACAGGTCGTCCAGATGGTGGTAGCACCGATGAACTGGCAGCAGTGGGGTGAGATTCACGCAGCAGCGGCATCAGGGCGATTTTCTCGCCTGATTAGCGAAAAAGCAGTTTTAGGAAAAGCAAATGCCGATAATACCGAAGGAGATTCGCTCGAAAAAGGTTTGTTAGCTGCTGACTCGGCAGAGCGCCAGCAAATGTTAGAATTGCGTGTAAGTGAAGAAGTAGCTAAAGTACTAGGAACTTCTATCGCCAAGCTCGACATTAAACAGTCCTTGACCAATTTGGGACTTGATTCATTTATGGCAGTCGATCTGAGTAATCGGCTTAAGAAAGAGCTAGGTGTAGACGTACCCACTATGAAACTCCTTGGGGGTATAAGTATTGCCCAACTGGCTCAAGAGCAAGTTCAGCAACTACCCTCAGGCAACTCCACTTCCAAAACACTATCACGCCCTTCTGTTGAGCGATCGGCAACTGAATGGATCGTTTGTCATCCACCAAATCCGGATGCCGAGCTGCGTCTATTCTGCTTCCCGTACAATGGGGGAAACTCCTCTGTATTTCGTTCCTGGTCAGATGAGTTGTCGTCAGATATAGAAGTCTGTGCTATTCAGATACCTGGGCAAGTGAACCGTCCCAACGAACAGCCATTTTATGAACTGGCTTCACTCACACAAAACCTGGCACAAGTTCTACTTCCTTATTTGGACAAACCAATCGCATTCTATGGTCATAGTCTAGGTGCATTGATCAGCTTTGAACTAGCCCGCCTACTGCGCCAAGAATATGATATAGTTCCGTATCACTTGTTTGTTGGCGCTTTTCATGCTCCGCAGCTTCCAGATCCATTCCCATCCCTGACTCATATCTCTTTGGATAAGCTTTCTGATCCTACGTTTTTGGAGACTTTAGGTTATACAACAGATACATGGACTTCGTTTTTAAAAAATGGTGAATTCATGAGATCGTTGCTACCAGTTCTAAAGACAGGAAACCAACTCCATAAGACTTATACTTACTCTCAAGATGAGCCACTGGATTGTCCCATTTCCGTATTTGGAGGTATCCAGGATAAAGTAGTGAACCAAAACCTTCTTGAGGCTTGGCGCGAGCAAACTTGCAGTGCCTTTAAGCTACACATGTTAAAAGGCAATCATCTCTTCCTGCACAGTGATCAAAAACAGCTTTTGCAAACGATATCTCAAGAACTGATGTCAATTCTGAGAAAATAACTAAAGTAGCAAAAATCGCAGCAGATCAAGAACAGCTGTCAGAGGTTGAGCGTCTCAACTTCAGCCTCCAACTCGATGCTCAACTACTAGTACATCCAATCTTGGCTGTCTCAACCAATCACCTGAATCCTTACTTAATACTAGAAAAGGAGATAAATAAATGATATTACTTCAAGGTCCGAAAACTCCAGGTCCTATACAGATGCTTCAGTGGATTTTTGACCCTTTAGGTTACACAGAAGCTGCTAGTCAACGCTATGGTGATATTTTTCTCGGAAAAGTCGGTTGGGATTATAGTCCCCATGTGTTTGTCAGCAATCCAAAAGCAATTGAACAGATTTTTACCAGTGAATCAAAACAGTTTTACCCTTTAACAGAATCATTCAAAAAATTTAGCAAGCCGATACTAGGAGAACACTCAATATCAGTTTTAGAGGGTGTTAACCACAGACGTCAGCGCCAATTATTGATGCCTTACTTTCATGGAGAACAAATTAAAAAATATGGAATAAAAATCTGTTATATTACTGAAAAAATCATGAGTCGGTTAGATCATGATAAACCTTTTTTAGTGCATGAACTCATGAAAAATATCAGTTTAGAAGCAATTTTAGAAGTTGTATTTGGTTTGGGTAAAGGAGAACGTTACCAGCTTCTCAAAAAGCTACTACTTTCATGGTTAAATTATTTAGTTTCTCCAGTTCATGCTAGCTTATTATTTTTTTCTTTCCTTCAAAAAGATTTAGGCTCTTGGAGTCCATGGGGACGTTTTATTCGCCTCAAAAAACAACTTGATGAAGTTCTGTATAGTGAAATTCAAGAACGGCGAAAACAAGTTGATTCTGAACATAATGACATTTTGACATTGTTGCTATCTAGTCGAGATGAAAAAGGTGAGGGGATGACAGATGAAGAGTTGCACGATACTTTATTAACACTATTAATTGCTGGATATGAAACAACCTCAGGGTCACTGGCTTGGGCTTTATACTGGATTCACCATATGCCAAACGTTTATAATAAACTGCTAAAAGAACTTGATTCTCTTGGTAACTCTCCAGATGTACTTTCCCTTTCTCAACTTCCTTATCTCACTGCTATTAGTCAGGAAACTCTACGAATTTATCCAATTGCGCCGCTAAATCTTCCACACGTAGTCATAAAGCCTGCCAAACTAATGGACTATGAGTTAAAACCTGGTACAAAAGTGGTTATTGATATCTACCAAACTCACCACCGTGAAGATTTATATCCAAATCCCAAGCAGTTTAGACCAGAACGTTTCCTAGAAAAACAATTTTCGAGCTATGAGTATTTGCCTTTTGGAGGAGGCAGTCGTCGCTGTATCGGCGCAGCGTTAAGCCTATTTGAAATGAAGCTTGTATTAGCAACTATTCTGTTGCGCTATCAATTAAAGCTACTTGATAAAAAACCTGTGCAACCACGACGTCAAATATCTTTTATAGTGCCTGCTGGTGGTGTAAAAATGGCGGTATTGGGGCAACATTAGTACTAAGAGCAACCAAGCAGTAGATTGAGCGTTAATTGTTTTTGCAGGCAATTTACTCAAAATTTAATCCTGACAATTTTATGATGAAAGAATTTGAAAATAAAGTGGCGCTAGTGACAGGTGGCAATTCTGGCATTGGTCAAGCGACTGCCTTGGCTTTTGCTCGCAAGGGAGCATATGTGGTTATTGCCAGTCGTCGGGTTGAAGAAGGGGAACAAACGGTGCAACTTATCAAAGATGCTGGCAGTGAAGCTATCTTTGTTAAAACTGATGTGACTAAGGCGGCTGATGTTGAAAACTTAATCAGTAAAACAGTTAAAGCTTATGGTCGTTTAGATTATGCCTTCAATAACGCTGGAGTTGAGGGAATAATCGGTCCGAGCATAGAGCAAACTGAGGACAACTGGAATAACATCATCGATACTAATCTTAAGGGAATTTGGCTGTCGATGAAGTATGAAATTCCTCCAATGCTTAAGCAGGGTGGGGGAGCAATCGTTAACAATGCTTCTGTCGGGGGAGTGATCGGCATCATGTACGGTTCTATTTACTGTGCTAGCAAACATGGTGTAATTGGATTGACAAAAGCTGTTGCTTTAGAACAAGCTCAAACTGGTATCAGGATTAACGCTGTCTGTTCAGGTGCGATCGAAACACCAATGGCTAAACGTGCTTATAATACTGAGGAATTCCACGCACACATGCTAGCAAAACATCCTATTGGACGTTTTGGTCAACCAGAAGAAGTGGCTAATGCCGTAGTCTGGCTATGTTCAGATGGGGCAAGCTTTATCACTGGTCACCCTCTGCTCATTGATGGAGGTTTTGCAGCTCAGTAACTTTGACATTCTCTGTTTGTAAACCAAGGAGAGACAATGATACAGAACCAATTTGTAGGAACTTGGCGATTGGTATCTTATGAACTCAGGGGTACTGATGGTCAGCTTTCCTACCCATATGGACCAGATACGGTTGGGTATCTCATGTACTTACCAGACGGATATATGTCTGTGGTGATCATGTCTGCTAATCGCCCTAAGTTTGCTGCTTCTGATATTATGTCCGGTAACATAGAGGAGAGAGCTACTGCTGCTAAAACTTATATCTCGTATTGTGGTAAATATGAAATCTTAGGAAACAAAGTTATTCATCACATTGAAGCTAGCTTGTTTCCCAACTGGATTGGCATAGACCAAGACCGCTTCTTTGAATTGACAGCCGAAAACTTGTCATTGAGTACAACGCCAATTTTGGTGAATGGTCAGCAGCAAACTGCTCATCTGATTTGGGAGCGCGTTTCATATTAAGTTCGGTTCTACAGCATTCAATAAAAGTGCTACTGTACATCTACTAATGCACATTCACGACAGGTTAAAATACAGATGAATTTGAAACAACAAATAGGATTGTTAATTTCTCATCCACTCGCTATGGGCTCCTTTACCAACTGGTTAAACTTGCTTATTCATAACGGTGGGGTTGATAAAAAATATATACCAAAAGCGCTTTATATATCGCTAATAAGCTGCTTAGGAATTCCTTTGAGAATAATAGAAAGAGTTAAGTACAACAAAAAAGTTGAAAATTTAGAAATTCAATACCAACCAATTTTTATACTTGGGCATTGGAGAAGCGGTACTACTTATCTTCACCATTTGATAAGTCAAGACCCAAATTTAGGATATGTATCAACAGGTCAAGCGTCTGCCCCAGAGATGTTTTTAGCTCATAAAAAAGTATTGAATTTTATTTCCAACAACTTTCGTCCAAAAACCAGATTAATGGATAATGTAGAATCTTCTAATATTCTTCCTGAAGAGGAAGAGTATGCAGTAGGAAATATTTCTCCTTATTCTTTTATTCATGGTGTAGTCTTTTCAAAAAACATAAGTAAATATTTCCAAGATATTGTTTTGTTTCACCAAGTTTCTGAAGAAAGCAAGTTGCAATGGAAGAATTATTATATAAATGTTTTAAAGAAAGCAACTTTACATATGGATAGCAAAAGACTCGTTCTCAAAAATCCTCCTAATACAGCAAGAGTTAAACTCCTCTTAGAAATGTTTCCTACAGCCAAATTTATTCATATTTATAGAAATCCATATATAGTCTATGCCTCAACAAAGCATTTATCTCAAAATCTTTTACCAGCATTTGCATTACAGGAAATCAGTGAACAAGAATTGGATGAAAATATCTTAAATTTTTATCAACAGTTAATGCACAAGTTTTTTGCTGAACAAAGCCTCATTCCCAAAGAAAACTTAATAGAAATTAAGTATGAGGATTTTGTGTGTGATGAACTGGCACAACTTCGGAAAATATATGAACACCTAAATTTACCAAATTTTGAAAAAGCAAAAGGGAATTTTAAAAAATATATTGATGCTCATTCAAACTATGAAACAAATAAGTACTTATTTGATGAAGAGACAATAGCAAAGGTATATGATGCGTGGAAATTTACTATTGATAAATGGCAATACAGCCCTCCTCAGTCATCTTGATGAAGAGTGAGGCAAAAAGTAGTAAGTAGGTGAGCAAGAAAAAATATAACTATCTAACGAAATGTAAGGCCTCTGTAATTGGCTTATAGTTGAGCTTTAGCGCTCTTAATATCAAAAAAACTGTTTTGGGTTTATTTCCGCCCAGCTACTAACTAAGTTGTAGTGTTTAGAGCGCCAGTCTACTAATATACATTCACTATTGCATAATCTTGAAACAAATTAAATTTAACAAAACAAAAAAGGTCTGATAAAATGTCAATAAATAAAACATTGGTTTTTCAAAATAAGCGTAATCAAAACCTTGTGGGTGTTTTAGAGCATGATCAAGTCAATGAACCTAGACCTTGTTTAATTGTATGTCATGGCTTTGGAGGTACAAAGGATGGTTTAAATAAGCGTTTTGTGAAATTTGCTCACTATGCTGTGAAACATAATTTCTCAGTATTTCGATTTGATTTTGCAGGCTCAGGTGATAGTGATGGTGATTTCGGAGACCAGACTTTAGATACACAATTAGAAGATTTAGAAGCTGCAATTGATTTCGTTGCCACAATAGATGGCATTGATCCAAATACGATTGGACTAGTTGGACATTGCTTAGGTGCAACGACTGTTATCAGAGAAAGTGCGAGAAATGCAAAGATATATAAAACCGTGGCATGGGCACCAGTTATTGATTTATCGGGCACTACTCGGCGATTGATTGGAAAAAATTCATTTTTTCTTTTAGACACTGGTCATGAATTAGAAATTATCCCCTATAGAGAACTTATAAAACAGGCACCTAAATTTACCAAGGGATTTTTTGAACCTGATATGCTTAAAGAAATTGAGCAAGTCAATCAGCCTTTATTAATCATTCATGGAACTAAAGATGCGGCAATTCCATTACAAGAAGTCGAGCAATTGGTAGAGCAAGTAAAAATGACTTCTAAGAAACCAATAAAACTACAGATAATAGAAGGAGGACAACATTCTTTTCCATTTCATCAACAAGAAACTTTTGAGCTAACAATCGAATGGTTTATTAATTAATTTAGTTCGATTTGTTACTAAAATCTGTAATTGAAAAGCAATAAAAAGTTTGATTTTTGCTAAATTTATAAAAACAGTTTTTAATTGGGAGTGTGGTTAATATTAATTTCGGTTTTACAGCTTTTAATAAAAGTGTTACGGCTCATCTACTAATACACATTTGTGAGAGGTTAATATCCAGATGAATTTGAAACAAGAAATAGGATTTATCATTAGACATCCACTCACTGGATGCTCTTTTAGAAATTGGATAAAGCTACTTGTTGATAACGGTGGTGTTAATAAAAAATATATATTAAAAGTACTTTACATATCACTAGCTAGTTGTTTAGGCATTCCTCTAAGAATAATAGAAAGAGTTAAGTTTGATGAAAATTTAGAAAAATTAAAAATTGAAGAATCACCGATTTTTATACTTGGACATTGGAGAACAGGTACTACTTATATTCAAAATTTGATAAGTCAAGATCCAAGTTTAGGATATATATCGACAAGTCTTGCATCGGCTCCCGAAATGTTTTTGGCTAATCAAAAACTCTGGAATTTTATTTTAAACAATTCTCTTCCAAAAGTTAGACCGATGGATAATGTAGAACTTTCTAGTCTTCTTCCTCAAGAGGAAGAGTATGCAATAGGAAATATTTCTCCATACTCTTTTTATCATAGCTGGTGTTTTCAAAAGAACATGAGCAAATATTTTCATAATTTTGTTTTGTTTGATAAAGTTTCTGAAGAAACAAAGTTGCAATGGAAAAATTGTTATATAAAAATTCTCAAAAAAGCAACTTTACATATGGATAAAAAAAGGCTAATTATCAAAAATCCTGCTAATACAGCAAGAGTTAAACTCCTTTTAGAAATGTTTCCTACAGCAAAGTTTATTCATATATACAGAAATCCATATATAGTCTACACATCAACAAAGCATCTTTATGAAAAACTTTTACCTTCGTTTGCATTACAAGAAATTCCTGAAAAAGAAATTAATGAAAATATCTTAAAATTTTATCAACAGTTAATGCACAAGTACTTTACCGACAAAAGCCTCATTCCTAAAGAAAATTTGATAGAAATTAAGTATGAAGATTTTGTTGGTCATGAATTGGTTCAACTTCAAAAAATATATCAACACCTAAATTTACCGAATTTTGAAAACGCTGAAGAAAATTTTCAAAAATACATTGATGCTCATTCAAACTATGAAACAAATAAGTATTTATTTGATGAAGAGACAATAACAAAGGTATATGATGCATGGAAATTTACTATTGATAAATGGCAATATAGCCCTCCTCAGTCGTCTTTATAAAGACTAATGGAAAAAGAGTACTAAATAGTGGATATAAAATGAGGCAACAACAACAGGGTGTAACAATATGGTTAACTGGTCTTAGTGGAGCAGGCAAAACCACGATCTGTCAATTTGTAGAAGAAAAACTACAAACACAGGGATATAAAGTTGAAGTCCTAGACGGTGACGTAATGCGTCAGAACCTCTGCAATCAACTAGGTTTTAGCAAAGAGGATAGGGAAGAAAATATTCGGCGTATTGGCTTTGTGGCTCACCTTCTTACCAAAAATGATGTGATCGTCTTAGTTTCAGTGATCTCACCGTACCGCCATATTCGCCAACAAATGCGGCAGCTTATTGAAAATTTTATCGAAGTGTATGTCAATGCACCATTAGAAGTTTGCGAACGGCGAGACGTCAAAGGGTTATATAAAAAAGCCAGAACAGGGGAAATTAAGTGCTTCACTGGTATTGATGACCCTTACGAAGTCCCACTTCACCCTGATGTCGAATGTACAACTGAAAGAGAAAGCGTTGCACAAAGCGCAACTAAAGTTTTAAATAAGCTGGAGGAGTTGGATTATATCGACAGAGTAAAGGCACATTTTCTTTTTTAGAAGATGGTTGACAAACACGGGTCAGATGGGGAAACAGCCGATGTTCAATTCAGAAGTTTATAAACGCATGAATAAAGTGGCGCTGGAGTTCATGAATTACTTCAAGAGCGTGATTGCACAACGACAAAAAAGACTGCAAAATGTTGCACTTTGTGCAAATAAGGTTTTGCAAAAACTGGAAGAGTTAGATTATATCAATCTATCTTTTTGGATGTCCGTCCAACTTAGTTCTTTTAACAAGCAGAAGGTCGCAATTGGTTTTAATACTCAATCAAACAGTTGAAGATATGCATCTGTTGATTAATAAAACCGTTGAAAATTTAGTAAATATTCCCTACTTCTCACCAGGTTTCCAAGCTATGTCTCCTATATTTAGCATTAAAACTACTGGTTCCAAGCCTCCTTTGTTCTGCGTCCACCAGATGGCCGGAGATGTTATGGGATACTTTTATTTAGCGCGTCGTCTGAGTCCGGAGCAACCGATTTACGGTCTGCAAGCCCCTGGACTTGATGGGCAGCAAGAGCCTTATACCAAAATCCCAGACTTAGCAGCTCACCATATTGAAGCACTGTCAGTTTTCCAACAGTCAGGTCCATATTTTTTGGGTGGACAATCCTTCGGCGGATTTGTCGCTTTTGAAATGGCCAGGCAGCTACAACAGCAAGGACATGAGGTAGCCTTGCTTGCTATTATGGATACATCAGCATTAATTCTTGGGCGAATCTCTAAAGTACTCAATAATGCGGAAATGTTGGTTATGCGAGCTAAGGCAATAGAATACTTCTTTGGAAAAAAACTGTCGGTTTCCTACGAAGAACTCCAGCAGCAAGAACCGGAGGAGCAGTTAAACTATTTTGTGGAGAAATTGAAGAAAGTTAATGTCACCATTCCAGATCTTGAACCGCAGATAATTCGCCGGAAACTGCAATTGATGAAAGCCCATCACCAAGCCTTAATGAGTTATGTGCCACAGGTCTATTTAGGTAAAATTACCTTCTTCCGAGCTTCTGATCTGGTAAATGACTTTGGTGTTTCTTCTCAGGACTTTCTTGATCGCACTTTGGGTTGGGGTGAGTTGACTACTGAACCAATAGAAATCCATGAGGTACCGGGTAACCATGTCACGATAATGAACGAACCCCACGTTCGGATTTTGGCAAATAAGCTGACAAGCTGCCTCAATGATAGTGTTGCAAAACCCTGCAAGAATCAGTTATCCGTTGCAGGCAGCACTGACCCTGATTGTCTACTCAAATTCGACTAAAGTAGAAATGAACAAGGAATTCCAAGCTCCAGATAATGTATCAAAATTTCATTCCCTCTCTTATGGTCAGCAAGGGATATGGTTTCTTTACCAGACAGCACCAGAAAGCATTGCTTACAACATATTTGTTGCAACAAAGTTGTGCTTCGAGTTAGATTTAGAAGCTTGGCACTGGGCATGGCAAAAGATTATAGAACGTCATCCAATCCTACGGACTGCATATATAACGATTGATAGTCAACCTTTTCAAGTAGTACACCCATCTCCGGAAGTTGAAACTCAAGTAATAGATGCTTCCGGTTGGCGTGAAGATTACCTGAAAACACAAATTTTAGCAGAAGCTAGTCGTCCTTTTGACTTGGAAAGGGGTTCAGTACTACGAGTACGTTTATTCACACGTTCAAAGCAGGAGCATATTCAGTTGATTACTATCCACCAAATTGCTGGTGATATGTGGTCTTTTGACATCTTACACAATGAACTTCGGTGTTTGTATACTACCAAGACAGGTCTTGGATCTCAAACTTCTGTAGAGCTTGGTAAGCGCTCTGTGATTTCAGACTCCGTAACTAACGATATTCTCGCATTTTCTGGTGTACAATACACAGACTATGCGCTCTGGCAGAGCGAAATGTTAGCCAGTGCTAAAAAAGAGAAACTTTGGAACTACTGGCAAAAACAACTGGCAGGCGAGTTGCCTATTTTAAATCTGCCTACAGATAGACAGCGACCTCCACTACAAAGTTATGATGGCTCCGTTCATAGTATCGAGCTAGAACAAGTTTTAATCCTAAAGCTCAAAGCTTTGGAAAAATCTGAAGGCACCAGCCTTTATACAATTTTGCTTGCTGCTTTCTTCACACAACTTTATCGATATACAGGTCAAGAAGATATTCTAGTTGGAAGCTTGATGGCAGGTCGGTCGGGACGGAAGGAATTTAAAGAAATAGTTGGCTATTTCACCGATCCTGTTGTCTTGCGGGCAAAATTGTCTGGAAATCTTGCATTTGATAAATTTCTTGCTCAAATAAAACAGACAGTTTTTGGAGCGCTTAGACATCAAGATTATCCGTTTTCCTTATTAGTAGAAAAGCTCCAACTCGAACGAGATCCGAGCCGACATCCTTTATTACAAACTACTTTTGTGTGGCAAAGGCATCGCTGGATTGAACCTAAATTCAAGTTAAACTCCGAACAGGAAGAGCAACCTCAAAAAGTTAAGGCAGTTTCAGACTTTGTAATGGAACGATACTTGATTAGTCAACAAGGAGCAATGCTCGATCTGAATGTAGCAGTTGAGGAATTTGGTGATTCTATCTATGTGAATTGGAGATATAACACTGATCTGTTCGATGCTGCTACCATTACTCGTATGGCAGGGCATTTTCAAACTTTGTTAGAGGGTATTGTTACTAATCCACAGCAGCAGCTATCTAATTTACCACTGCTGAGAGAAGCCGAACTGCATCAATTGCTAATCGAGTGGAATGATACAACAGCGGTTTATCCGCACGAACTATGCATTCATCATCTGTTTGAGCAACAAGTAGAGCGGACACCCAATGCTGTAGCTGTAGTATTTCAAGACCAGCAGCTTACCTATGGCGAGTTAAATTGTAAAGCCGAACGGTTAGCACAACATCTACGTTCTCTAGGTGTGAGACCAGAGACACTTGTTGGAATATGTGTAGAGCGTTCTATGGATATGGCCATAGGAATCTTGAGTATTTTGAAAGCGGGTGGGGCTTATGTCCCCCTAGATCCAGTATATCCCCGCGACCGCCTACACTTTATGCTAAGAGACTCTAACACTAGTTTAGTTGTGACACAAAAAAAGCTGGAGAATCTTGTAAAATCCTTCGGAGGCAAACGATTAGTATTACTAGATAGTGATGAGTTTAGTATTGAGAAAGTTGTTGATGGCAACAACAACCATATTTCTGTCGATGAACCTACACCGAAAAATTTAGCTTACGTTATCTATACATCAGGAACGACCGGTCTTCCAAAAGGAGTAGCAGTAGAACACCAAAGTTTAGTTAACATGGTGTCCTTCCGACTTAACAAGCTATTGAACAAGGATGATGTAGCTGTTGCGCCATTATCAGTCTCCATTTCTTTTGATGCTAGCGTTAGCCAGCTTTTTGTTCCACTTGCGGCTGGTGGTAAAGTGATTATAGTGGAAGATTTGCCTGCTTTACAAGCTCTTATGCAGGTAGACAAGATAACTTTTCTCAGTGCAACGCCTTCGTCTTTGGAGACGTTTTTTTTAAATAATGTTAAATTTCCTAGTTCTATCCAGGCAATTGGCGTTGGTGCAGAAACAGTCAATAAAGGATTAATACAGAAGTTAAAAAACTTATCACATATTAAAAAGATAATAAATGTTTATGGGCCTACTGAGGCAGCAGTTCATTGCGGCGCTGCTGTATTATTCGATCGTCTTAAAGAAGAGGAAAGAAATAATACAGATAATTACAATACTGTAGCTAAACTACAGGTAGAACAACGAATAACTATTGGAAAACCGATCCAAAACGTCCAGATATATATTTTGGACTCTTATCTACAGCCCGTGCCTATTGGTGTGCCAGGTGAACTGCACATCGGCGGGGTTGGTCTGGCACGAGGATACCTTAACGCAATAGAGTTAACAGCCGAAAAATTTATTGCCAATCCTTTTAGCCCTCAACAGGAAGCACGGCTGTACAAGACAGGAGATAAGGCACGTTACTTAAGCGACGGCAACATCGAATTTCTCGGTCGGATTGACCAGCAGGTGAAAATTCGTGGCTTCCGTATTGAATTAGAAGAAATCGAAGCCAATCTCAAGCAACACCCAGCAGTACAGCAAACTGTAGTCATTGCTCGTGAAGATGCTACAGGCCATGAAATTTTAGTGGCTTACATTGTTCCGTCTCCAGAAAGCATACCAAAAACCACCGAGATGCGACAATACTTGAAACAAAAGCTGCCTCAATATATGATACCAAATGCTTTTGTGATATTAGATACTCTACCCCTTACAACCAATGGCAAAATAGATCGTCGTACTTTGCCCGCTCCTAACCAAACTGAATCTGAGCTACAAAATGCTCACGTCTTAGCCCGTAATACTTTAGAGCAAGAACTTGTAAATATCTGGGAAAAGCTTCTAAATATTAGTCCCATTGGCATTACAGATAATTTTTTTGAGCTTGGAGGTCACTCCCTTCTAGGAGTACACCTAATCGCTCAAATACAACAGCGCTTTGGACAAAAACTCTCCCTGAGAACTATCTTCCAAGCGTCAACAATCGAGCAATTAGCTTTAATTTTACGTCAGCAAACCAATCTGGAGGGCTGGTCTCCATTGGTTAAAATTCAACCAAACGGTTCTAAGCAACCTTTCTTCTGCCTACCTGGAATCTTTGGCTCTCCCCTTTATCTTAATCAATTAGCATACCATCTGGGGTCTGACCAACCCTTTTATGGTCTGCAATATCAAGAATTAGGTAGAGAATCTCAGCCTTTTAGGACGATAGAAGAAATGGCTGCTTGCTTTCTTGAAGCGATTCAAACTGTCCAACCACACGGTCCTTATCTTTTAGGTGGTCACAGCTTTGGCTCAAAAATAGCATTTGAAATGGCACAACAACTACATAAACAGGGACAGGAGGTCGCTTTACTTGCAGTTTTAGACACACTGCCACCTGTATCTACTATATATCTACGAGATAATAACCTGGACGATGCTAAATTGTTGACAATGTTAGTCAAAGCAATAGAGTACACCTCTGGCAAGAGTCTGCACGTAAAATATGAGGTTCTCCATTCTCTTGAAACCAATGAGCAATTGAACTACATCAAAGAAAAGCTCCAGCTAGTTAACTTTTTACCGACTTGGGGTGGGACAGATTTCCTTCGCAGAACTTTACAAACTTTAAAGGCTAACTTTCAACTTCACTACGCACCAAATAACATTTCTCCTACTCGAATTATTTTATTTCGTGCCAGTGAGGTTGTTCCTGAAGATATTTACAGTATATTTACAATTCCTCCAGAAATTAGGCAGGAATCTACTTATGGTTGGAGCCAGTTTATGAATGAATCAGTAGAAACTTATTTGGTTCCAGGTAATCACATAACTATGGTCGTTAAACCTCATGTACAGACACTAGTTAAGTATCTTAAGGTCTGTCTTGATCGTTACTCAAACAACATTTGAAGCAAAAAGATCGGATTCAGTTTGAGCTTGTCAAAATAAAATAGTTTTCTAGAAAAACGTATTTTATTTGATAATTTCAAATTTTAATTAGCTAACTTATATTGCTTTGATTTTTAGTTTAGTAATACAACCCAAAAACTTGAGTTTGAGCTTATTATTCTAAGGATGAAAAATTCTAATGACTTCCTTACTAAATTCTCATAGTTTAGTTACTTTAGTTGACTTATTGGCTGAAAAATCTCTCCATCAACCAAACCAAATAGCTTTTATTTTCTTAGCCGACGGAGAAAAAGAAGAGGTTAAATTAACATATCAGCAGTTAAATTATAAAGCAAAAGCTATTGCTGCTCACCTATTGAGTATGAAAGCCACTGGAGAAAGGATGCTTCTCCTTTATCAACCCGGACTGGAATTTATTACTGCTTTTTTTGGTTGTTTATATGCAGGAGTTATTGCTGTTCCTGCGTACCCACCACGGCGCAAACAGCATATAACGAAGCTGCAAGCTATTGTAAAAGATGCCCAAACTACTTTTGTCCTAACAACAGCATCCTTGCTTGCTAATATTGAACATAGCTTAAAACAAGAACCAGAACTAGCGGCTTTACATTACATAGCTACCGAAAATCTTGCTAGTAATCCTCTAGTAGAGGATTGGCAGCCTCTAAAAGTAAATAGCGACGCATTGGCATTTCTACAGTACACTTCCGGCTCAACCAGTATGCCGAAAGGCGTAATGATAAGTCACGCCAATCTGCTACACAACCTGGAAATGATTAAAAAGGCATTCCAACAAACAGAGGAAAGTATAGGTGTCAGTTGGCTACCTTTGTTCCATGACATGGGACTGATTGGAAACGTACTACAACCTGTATATTTAGGGGCATCGAGTATTCTCATGTCACCTGTAGCATTTCTCCAAAAACCTTTGCGCTGGTTAAGCGCAATTTCTCGATACAAAGCAACAACTAGCGGCGGATCTAATTTTGCATATGACTTGTGTGTAAATAGGATAACTCCCCAAGAGCGAGAAAATTTGGATTTGAGTAGTTGGAAGCTGGCTTTTAATGGATCTGAACCCATACATGCCGAGACACTAGAGCGGTTTGCAACTGCTTTTGCATTATGTGGTTTTCGTAAAGAGGCATTTTATCCTTGCTACGGTATGGCTGAAGCCACTTTATTCGTTTCTGGAGGTTTAAAAACAAGTCCACCAGTTTTACAAATAGTCCACGCATCTGAACTCGAACAGAATCAGGTAGTACTAACAAAAACAAATAGTAAAAACGACAGATGCCGTGTCCTTGTCAGTTGTGGAAAAACATGGCTTAACCAAAAAGTTATTATCGTCAACCCCAAAACTTTACTGGAGTGTTCACCCAATCAAGTTGGAGAGATTTGGCTTACAGGTGCAAGTGTAGCTCAAGGGTACTGGAACCGACCTGAAGATACAAAATATACTTTTCGAGCTTCCCTAAAGGATACAAGTTCTGATACCTTTCTCCGCACCGGCGATTTAGGCTTCTTTGAAAATGGCGAGTTGTTCATTACTGGGCGACTAAAGGATCTGATTATTATCCGAGGTCGCAATTATTATCCCCAAGATATTGAACTGACAGTTGAGCAAAGTCATGCCGCACTGCGGTCTGGATGTGGAGCAGCATTTGCAGTAGAGGTTAATGAACAAGAACAGTTGGTAGTTGTTAATGAAGTGGAACGGAATTACCTGTATGAACTCGATGTAGATGAAGTGATTCGAGCCATCCGTCAAGCGGTGTCTGAGCAGTACGAGCTACAAGTTCATGCTGTTATACTGCTGAAGACAGCAAGTATCCCGAAAACTTCTAGTGGTAAGATTCAACGTCATCTGTGCCGAATTAATTTTCTAGAGAGGAATCTAGATGTCGTCGGAGAATGGACTGCAAATTCAAAAGCAGATTTGCTAGAACTACAGACGGAAGTAGAAGCTTTGTGGGAACAGATAGAAGATTCGAGATTTCAACTTAAAGAGGAGAAAGAGGTTGAGGCAAAAAAGTTATCCCAAGGCTCAGTTCCCTCACAAGAAACAATCGAAATCTGGCTTGTTGCTAATCTAGCTTTGTACTTAAAAATACCGCAAAGCGAAATAGATAGCAAGCAGTCTTTTGCTGCATACGGTCTCGATTCCTCAGTAGCAGTAACCTTATCCATTCAATTAAGCCAGTGGTTAGAGTATGAAATTGAACCCACAGTTTTCTGGGCATACCCGGATATCAAAACGCTAGCTCAATATTTAGCTCAAGACTTAGCAACAGAATAATAGTTGTCGCGTTAAGTTTTTGAAGTCGATGTTTAGAAGAGGATCTAGAAATGGAGCCAATCGCCAATACAAACCACAAGATTATTAGTTTTTTAAAAACTGATAAATTAGGAGATGCAAGGGTATTTCAATTTAATCCTTTTGACAGCGAGTTCCACGCTGATCCTTATCCCACCTACCACCGCCTCCGCTCCTTTGAACCTGTACACCGAAGCTTCATGGGTATGTGGGTACTTACTCGCTACACCGATGTTAAAGCAGTTTTACGCGATTCTCGCTTTTGTGTAAAAAGTTTATCAACCAGTCTCGAACAGAAAAGCCATCACCTGGAGCAAGGCAATTTTAATGGACTTATACAAGCCTCCAGTAAATGGTTAATGTTTCTAAATCCACCCGACCATACTAAGCTACGAGGGCTGGTTAGCAAAGCCTTTTCTTCTGCAAGCGGTAAACGTCTACGTTTTCAAATCCAGGAAGTCACAGACGAACTTATTAGCAAAATTCAAAAAAAGGGCTTAATGGATATTATTTCCGATTTTGCATGTTTATTACCTGTCAAGGTAATTGCTGTAATATTGGGTGTACCCGTTGAGGATCAGTTCAAGCTACATGGTTGGGCAGCTGAACTGTCTCATATTATAGATGCCTTCAGGTCTTTGGAAGACTATGAACAAATGAATAAAATTGCGCTTTCGTTTGCGGATTACTTACGCACCCTGATTGCAGAACGACAAAAAAGACCGCAAAACGATCTGCTGAGTGCCTTAATTGCAGCTAAAGAACAGGATGCCAAGCTCAGTGAAGAGGAAATTGTATCCGTCTGTATGATGTTGTTTCTGACCGGTGAAGAAAGTACAATCAGCTTTATAGGCAATGCTATGCTGGCTCTGTTGCGTCATCCGGACCAGCTACAAAAGCTTAAACAGGAACCAACGCTTATCCAAAGTGCTGTGGAAGAACTATTGCGGTATGATAGTCCAGTCCAACAAACTATACGAGTAGCAATTGAAAACGTTGATATAGGTGGCAAGACAATTCAGGCAGGTGAGACAGTTTTTGCTTACTTGGGAAGTGCAAATCGCGATCCTGCACAATTTCCTGACCCAGATCGCCTTGATATTACACGACAAAATAATAATCACTTGGCTTTTGCCGATAGTATTCACTATTGTTTGGGTGCAACATTGGCAAGACTTGAAGCAGAAATCGCTATCAATACACTTGTGCAACAGTTGCCTGACTTAAAGCTAACGCAAGAGAAGCTGGAGTGGCAGAAAAACATGAATTTACGTAGTCTAAAGGCTCTCCATGTCACTTTCACACCCCATACTACTAATGGGACTTAAACAAAAAAGAAAAGAAAAACAGAGTATAATGGTTTATCAGCATAGCTTTCACTTCGAAGTAACTCCCAAATGAAAGAGACAACCCCCGTAGCCATGCCACCGTGCTTTGAAAAATGGTGTCAATGGTTCGATGATGTGTTTACTCAGAAAGTTCAAAAAAGAGAGTTTAGACATCCTTCACGGGGGATTATTGGGAGAAAACGAGAGAAAGAATCAAAAAAGATGCCTTCTAACGCTGTAGGGGTGAATTACCATCAATGACATCATTTTTTAACCGAAGCGCCTTGGTCTGGAGCAAAGATTAATGAACATCGCTCATAGGGTCGAGTGATCTGGCACTTCTAACTCAACTTCCATTAGAGTCTCATATCGGACATTTTTTTGATCCCCCGTGAACGGTTACAATTTATTCGCCCTCGGCAGGCAGTTCTTGAGGAATTCCCGTAGAGTTGCAGTTCCCACAGAAAGAACAGCTTTTCATCAACTCTTTACCTCAAGAGCCTCCCCTGCTCTCCCTGCACAGACGATGCTGTACGTCTGTGTATGTTCATTTTCAAAAGCGCTTACAAATATGACTAACAATCTCACAATCAGCGATGCAGAAATCGTAGAATCTATTACCCATACTAAGCAAAAATACTTAATCTTAATTGATCAGCACAAATACCGAGCGACAATAACCCAGTACTAATTTATTGCTCCAATGTCCTCGTACTGCTTGTAAAAATAATACGAATCATTTAGTGAACTGTGAAAGATGAAAAACAACCGATAAAGCAAGAGCCTGAACCCCATAAACCGAAAAGACGCATCCCCAAAGCCGTGCTGATTCTGGGAGCGATCGTACTTTTAGCTGGTGTGGGATACGGAGTCTACCGTGTATTCTCATATCATCCAGAACCAGGTTTGTTCTTAAGCGGTCGTATAGAGGGTCATGAAACTGATGTGTCGGCAAAAATTGGCGGTCGGATTGCCAACGTATCCGTCAGAGAAGGAGATGTCGTTAAGCAAAGTCAACTGTTAGTGAAAATAGACGATGCCGACCAACTTGCTCAAGTGCAAGCATCTCAAGCCAAAGTGCGATCAGCACAGGAAAGTTTAAAGCGTTACAGCCAGCAGTTACCGATCTTAGAAGCCAAACTACAGCAGGCAAATTTGACCACACAGCAAGTCAAACAAGACAGTCAAGGCAAAGTTACCGAGGCTGAAAAATCTCTCGCCGCATTGCGTGCCCAACTCATTAAAGCCCATGCCAATCTCAAGCTGGCACAAGTCAAACAACGACGTTACCGAGAGTTATCTATCCAAGGCGCTGTATCACTTCAGACACGAGACGAGTATGACACCAGCGTCCAAACAGCCCAAGCCAGCGTAGATGCAGCGCATCAGCAGGTACAATCGGCACAGGGGTCACTCATTCAAGCGCAAGCAACCCTCCGTAATTCACCCATCAAAGCAGCAGCAGCATTGCAGATCCAGAAACAAATTGCTCAAGCCCGTACCGACATTTTAATCGCCCAGCAGGATCTCCAAAATGCCCAAGCCACACAAGCACAAAGTCAAGCAAATTTAAATTACCTAACCATTAACAGCCCCCTCACTGGTAACATCATGACCCGTTTCGTAGAACCAGGCGAAGTTGTGGCAGCAGGGGCACCCCTGTTAACAATAGTAAATACCAACGATCTATACCTGCGCGGCTTCATTCCCGAAGGAGATATCGGTAAAGTTAGAGTCGGTGAACCCGGCTTAGTTTACTTAGATGCCTTTCCCAAACAACCCCTTCAGGCAACAGTTACTCGGGTAGACCCCAAAGCCAGCTTCACCCCAGAAAACACCTACTTCAAAAAAGACAGAGTCACCCAAGTATTTGGCGTCGAACTCACCCTAAAAAACAACCAAGGTTTAGCAAAACCAGGAATGCCTGCAGATGGTCGGATTCTTGTACCAGAACAAAGGAGGGGGAGATGAGGCAGTAGGGGCGTTATGTTGTCCAATTCACCTATTTTGCAACTGTGTTCATCCTAACCTACACCCCTCTGCGTCCTTTGCGTCTCTGCGTTTTATTAAATATGACAATAACACTCCAGACAAACACCCAAAAACAACGCACTAACACCCCCATCATCTCCATCCGGGATTTACAACACTCCTACGGCAAACAAAGCAAACAAGCCGTAGCAGGTATAAACTTAGACATCTATCCGGGCGAGATTTTTGGACTGATCGAACCGGATGGGGCAGGCAAAACCACGACATTCCAGATTCTCTCAGGCGTCATGCCGCAAAAAGGTGGCACTGTTGAAATTCTCAATTCTCCCGCCAGAGATGTGCGATTGCAAATGGGCTATCTCACTCAACGTTTCAGTCTTTACGAAGACATGAGTATTTTGGAAAATTTGCGTTACGCCGCAGGTTTGCACGAGGTGAGTGACGTGACTTTTAAAAGCCGTAGCGATCGCTACCTCCAACAACTAGATCTAGCACAGTTCAAAGACCGCTTAACCGGACGGCTTTCAGGAGGAATGAAACAGAAACTCGCTCTGTGCTGCGTACTCATTCACCAACCTAAAATCTTGCTGTTAGATGAACCGACGACAGGTGTTGACCCGGTATCGCGTCGCGATTTTTGGTATATTTTAGCACAACTTGCTGTTAGTGAAGGCATGACGACAGTCGTTGCCACACCTTACCTGGATGAAGCAGAACGCTGTTCACGAATTGCTTTAATGTATGAAGGGAAAATACAGCAGTGCGATACACCTACTCATGTGAAAGCGAGTTTGGGTGTGCAACGGTTAGAAGTTTACCTGCCTGTTGCCCAGCTAGATCGGGCAGCAGAAATTTTAATGAAGAATGTTGATTTGCAGGATACTGTTTCTGATGTGCAACGCTTTGGCGATCGCTTGGATGTGTTAACGAACCAGCCGAAGGAAACCACCCAGAGAATTCAGAGCATCTTAGAACAGCAACAGATGGAAATCGAACATTTTACCACCGATACCCCAACTCTAGAAAACAGCTTTGTTGCGCGGTTGCAGGAACTCAAAGGTGATAATTCTGCTGGTAACTACCCGAGAATTTTCCACTTAGAAAAATCTCCCGGAACAGCAATAGGGGCAGAAAATTTGAATAAAGTTTTCTGTAATTTCCGTGCTGTCAAAGATATTAATTTGAACATTCAATACGGTGAGGTGTTTGGTCTTTTAGGGGCAAACGGTGCCGGAAAAACCACCACGATCAAGATTCTGTGTGGCTTAATACCAGCCAGTTCTGGAAAAGTCAGCCTAGCTGGAGAAACAAGTCAATTGCGTAGTGCCGAAGTGCGTCAGAAACTAGGCTATATGTCGCAAAAATTTACCCTCTACGATGACTTAACAATAGGAGAAAATTTAGAGTTTTACTGCGGTGTTTATCGCATACCCCGTCGTCACCGCCAAGCCAAGAAAAACTGGGTCCTCCAGATGAGTGACTTGGTAGGTCAGGCAGATCGGCTGACGGCTGACTTACCAGGCGGTTGGAAGCAACGAGTCGCTTTTGGTGCAGCAGTGATGCATGAACCAAAAGTTGTGTTTCTCGAAGAACCGACTTCTGGCGTTGACCCCTTAGCAAGACGAGAATTTTGGCGTTGGATTAACCAGTTCGCCAGTGAAGGCATGGCAGTCCTTGTGACAACACATTACTTAGAAGAAGCCGAACAATGTCACCGTTTGGGATTCATGGTCGCAGGAGAACTTGTGGCACAAGGCACCCCACGCCAAGTTAAACAAGAACAACCGGGACAATTGGTGGAATGGGAGTGTGATCGCTTGCAACAAGCCTCAGATGTCCTAAAGCAAAAGCTTGACCGTAGAAGCGTGTCCATCTTCGGTTCTCGCCTGCATACCATCTTAGACAATGCACAGGCTCAAATTCCCCAAGTAGAAAATTGGCTTCAAGAAGTTGGAGTCCAAGTACAAAGGCACCGAGAAATAGAATTTTCCCTCGAAGACGTATTCATCAACGTTCTAGAACAAGCACGCCAACGTGGTTTAGATGTACCGAAAGATTAGCTTTTAGCTTTTAACAACCACCAACTAAATGAAACGCATCTTTGCCCAAACGATTAAAGAACTGACGCAATTAGGAAGAGATAGACTCTCATTACTTATGGCACTGGGGTTGCCATTGATACTGCTATTGTTGTTTGGCTTTGGGGTGTCGTTAAAAGTGAATCAAATTAACTTTGCCATTCAGGATCTAGACGAGACATTTGTCAGCCGGGAGTATGTTGCAACCTTTGAACGCACCACCAAATTTAATATAGTTGCGTATGGACCAAATGTTAATGTCCCTCAACTGCTGGATCGGGGGAAAGTTGCCGCAGGTTTAATTATCCCCTCCAAATTTGCGCGGGACTTTTTAAGGACAAAGCGGGGTGCGTCAGCACAAATTTTAATAGATGGGACTGATTCCAACACTGCCAATATTGTCAGAGGCTATGCAAAAGGAATTACCAACACTTTTGTAGAAAATTCCCAAGGGCGTAACGTTCCTGTAGTCAGTCTTCAGTCACAGTCGTGGTATAACCCCGGTTTAGAAACTTTAAAGTACATCGGTCCTGGGGCTTTAGCGATTACTGTCACCCTATTTCCCACACTGCTTGCAGCTTTGACGACAGCAAAAGAGTACGAACAGGGGACTATCCTGCAAGTTTACGCATCTAGTCTGACAGGCATGGAGTATCTGCTTGGTAAAGCAACGGCATTCTGGCTGGTGGGTATGGCAGAGGTGTTGTTAGTGAATATAGAAGCGTGGTTGGTCTTTGGTCTGTGGTTTGCAGGCGACCCCACACCTATGATCGTCGGTTCGTCTGTCTACATCACTTGTGGTGTTTTTTGGGGTATTTTTATCGGTAGAAATACTCAAATACAAAGTGCGGCAATTCAAGCAGTTTCCTTCACCGCCTTTCTGTCGTCACTACAACTCTCTGGCTATATTTATCCAGTCTCTAATATCCCAATCGCCATCCGTTGGATTTCCTACTTAATTCCAGCCCAACACTATATTCTGATCACTCGCGATGCCTATGCTCGTGGCGTCGGCTGGTTGGGAGTTTGGCTTCCAGTGTTAGCTTTGGCACTGCTAGCAAGCTTATTTTTCTTTTTGGCTTGGCGTAGGTTGCGAAGTATGCAAGTGGGGTGAGAGATCAATGGTATCAGGAGTGGAGAGACATTAGAGTAAAGGAGGAGAAATATGAGAAGAAAAGGGTTTGCAAAGATTATAGATGTGATTTTTGGGAGTCGATTCTGGGCGTTATTCCGAAAAGAGTTCGCTCAGATATTGCATAATCGTCAGTTCCTCATTCGATTGCTGGTACCGTTTACCGTCTTTTTGATATTGTTTGGTTTCGCTTTGAATCCTAAGTTTCAAGACCTGAAACTTGGTATCAGCGACTACAGTCACAGCAGTGCTTCCCGTGAATTTATTGAAATATTCAAGCAAACTAATGCGTTTGTCATTAGCCGTTACTATGGCGATCACCAGGATATGTTTGCTGATTTAGCAAAAGGTTCACTTACTGTTGGCATCACGATTCCGCCAGAATTTGATGATAATATTACTCGCAGACGCTCAGTAGAAGTACAGGCACTGTATGATGCCGTTGATGCCAATACGGCAACTATTGCCTCTAACTATATTAGTCAATTGGTTTCCGACCATAACACACGTCAGTTAAACAACGCACCGCAACTATCTAAATCCTTACGTCAAAGAGTCATTGGTTCTGCCTATGCTACCAACAACTCCCTCACCCAACAATCAACAACTAACAAACAAGTCCAGATTCAGACGACGGTGTTCTACAATCCGGGGCTGGAACCGACTTGGTTCATTGTGTCAGGAGTATTTGGAATTTTACTTACAGTGATTGGTTCCCAAGCTGCCGCATCATTGGTGGTGCGAGAAAAAGAAACGGGGACTATCGAGCAGTTAGTCATGACTCCAGCCTCAGATACAGAGGTTATCCTGGCTAAGGTTTGTCCATTACTGATTATACTTACCGTTGACGTTTTTATTGCTCTTAGTGTAGCAAGGCTGATCTTTGATCTACCATTCCGAGGTAATTTACTATTGCTCATCATGATTGCCATGCTTTACTTCTTGGTGGGAATTAGCATTGGCATCCTAATTGCTTCTTACTCAAAAAGTGAGCAGCAGACACAGTTGACAGCTTTCTTTATCAATCCGCCCTTAGTGCTTTTATCTGGAGCCACCACTCCAATATCCTCTATGCCCACCTTTATGCAATGCTTGACTTATCTCGACCCCTTGCGTTATTTCATTGAGGTCTGTCGCGGGATTTTGCTGAAGGGAGTTGGTCTGGAGACTATATGGCCTCAGGTGCTTATTCTGCTCGTTTTCGCTACAGTACTGATGACCCTTAGTGTTCGTCAGTTCCGCCGTCAGTTCAGCTGAAATCGATTCCATCAACAATGGTTTTGACAAGTCAGTAGACCAAAAAGTTTTGCGATCGCTCTATGATGAATAGTTCTCTAAGTGGATTTTTGTCTGATATTTGTGCTTTGAAATACTAGCGTTGAATGGCTCAGTTGGACTTGCAACATACAGTAGACCGAAAAGTTTGGCGATCGCTCTAGTGTGAATACTTATTTAAGTGAAATTTTGCTAAAAATTTGTGCTTTTAAATATCCGTGTTAAATGGTTCACTTGGAACCAAAATATAAGTAAAGCTAATAAATTAGCCAAGTAGTAAGACTGAATCTCGTACTAGAACATAGTTATAGTGCGATTTTATACCAATTCTATATGAGGGGTGCATAAAACTATAGAATAGGCGCGGATTTCTCACAAAATCTGAAAAAATGGGATCAAAAACTGCGACAATGTA
>NZ_JAVRBM010000069.1:0-46946 GCF_034531255.1 Nostoc sp. ChiQUE01b
TAACTCCTAACTCCTAACTCCTAACTCCTAACTCCTAACTCCTAACTCCTAACTCCTAACTCCTAACTCCTAACTCCTAACTCCTAACTCCTAACTCCTAACTCCTAACTCCTAACTCCTAACTCCTAACTCCTAACTTCTAACTCCTAACTCCTAACTTCTAACCCCTAACTCCTTAAAAAAATCCCCACTCAGGCATTTGTCTGAGTGGGTAATTATAAGGTGGGACAAGATAATCTTCCCAAAAGAAGTAGAGAAATTATTTGCTCTCTGTAAAATCAGCGTCAATCACATCGTCGCCGTTACTAGAACTAGAGGAACTGCTACTATCTTGAGGTTCACCACCAGATGTAGCACCGGCACCAGCACCAGCACTGGCACTTGCACCAGCTTGTTGATAGATGTTGCTACCAACAGCGAATAACGCTTGTTGTAATTCTGGGGTGAGCTTCTTGATTTGCTCATCGTCTTCTTTAGCAACTGCTTCCCGCAGTTCTTTGACTAAACCTTCGACTTTAGTCTTGTCAGCATCAGGAACTTTATCGCCCAACTCTTGTAACTGCTTTTCAGCTTGGTATGCCAAAGAATCAGCTTGGTTCTTGCGTTCAATCTTCTCACGTCGCTCTTTGTCAGATGAAGCGTTCTGTTCAGCTTCTCTCACCATCCGGTCAACGTCATTTTTGTCCAAGGTGGAAGCGCCAGTTATGCTGATGGACTGTTCTTTACCAGTACCTTTGTCCTTAGCGGTGACATTAAGGATACCGTTAGCGTCAATATCGAACACCACTTCAATTTGAGGGACGCCACGTGGTGCAGGAGGAATACCATCGAGGCGGAAGGTTCCCAAGCTCTTGTTATCGTTAGAGAATTCGCGTTCACCTTGAAGCACGTGAATTTCTACGTTGGTTTGTCCATCCACAGCAGTAGAGAAGACTTCCGATTTCTTGGTAGGAATTGTAGTGTTGCGGGGGATAATTTTAGTCATCACGCCGCCCAATGTTTCCACACCCAAAGATAGAGGTGTCACGTCTAACAGCAAGATGCCAGTTACATCACCAGCCAGTACCCCAGCTTGAATGGCTGCACCAATTGCGACGACTTCATCGGGGTTAACGCTTTGGTTGGGGTCTTTACCCAATACCTGCTTCACAATCTGTTGGACTGCGGGAATCCGCGTAGAACCACCAACTAATACCACTTCATCAATATCGCCTTTGTTTAACTTGGCATCCCGAAGGGCGTTTTCCACAGGAATACGGCAACGGTCGATTAAGTCAGAACAAAGTTCTTCAAACTGAGCGCGAGTTAAGGTTGTATCCAGGTGCTTGGGCCCATCCTGGGTTGCAGTGATAAATGGTAGGTTGATTTCTGCTTGGCTGACACTAGAAAGCTCAATTTTGGCTTTTTCTGCGGCTTCTGTTAGACGTTGTAAAGCTTGCTTGTCTTTCCGTAGGTCAATACCTTCAGCTTTCTTGAACTTCTCAGCTAAGAAGTCAACTATTTTTTTATCAAAGTCGTCACCACCAAGGTGGGTATCACCAGATGTGGCTAGTACTTCAAAAACTCCGTCTCCTACTTCCAGCACGGATACGTCGAAGGTACCACCACCAAGGTCAAATACGAGGATAGTTTCGTTAGTCTTCTTGTCAAATCCATAAGCCAAAGAAGCAGCGGTAGGCTCGTTGATAATCCGTAGAACTTCAATCCCGGCAATTTTACCAGCGTCTTTTGTCGCTTGCCGCTGGGAGTCGTTGAAGTATGCTGGAACGGTGATTACAGCTTGGGTTACAGTTTCACCCAGGTATTTGCTGGCATCTTCAACTAGTTTGCGAAGAACTTTTGCAGAAATTTCTTCAGGAGCAAACGGTTTACCAGCTATCGGACAATCTAGTTTGACATTGCCATTGCTGCTGAGAACTTTGTAAGAAACTTCCGTAGCTTCGTTACCCACTTCATCGTAGCGGCGACCGATGAAGCGTTTGACTGAGTAAAACGTATTTTCGGGGTTCATCACCGCTTGGCGTTTGGCGATTTGGCCAACCAAGTTATCACCATTTTTCGCAAATGCGACTACTGATGGCGTTGTCCGAAAACCTTCAGCATTAGCAATTACTGTGGGTTTACCACCTTCCATCACTGCCACGCAGGAGTTCGTTGTTCCTAAGTCAATTCCAACTACTTTTGCCATTTTAGGTGCTGGCTCCGTATAACTACAAATGAATGAGTGAGAATATAAAGCACTAAATTTTGAACTAACAGGGTCAAGAAATCAGCCAGTTCAGCATGAATACCTTTGATTTGGCTTTCCTGGGGTTAAAACTCCAGACTATGCTGATATATATACTGAAGCTTAGTGGTAGCCAGTCCATGAAGGGTGGTTTCCCGAACCTTACTTGGGACGGTTAAACTAACTAAATTTTATTTTTAGTTGGTTCATGGATTAATTTGTCTTCACTCTGTCTAATGTAGGAGAATTAATACTTTCAGTAATTAGGGTGAACCGTAACGTCCGAGTGGTGTTTGCCGTCTTTTGAGGCAATAAACTACAGAAGTACTGAGAATAGAAGGAGGTTAAAAGGTGCGTAGGCGAGCATTTACCGCAGGCATCGCTTCCATATTGCGTATAATCGCCAATATTTAGTAGTTTTCATGGCTGTGATTTTGCTGCCATCATAAAAAACTCCACCCACTCTTGGGTGGAGTTTTTGGACATAGAAATGGTGGGGCCCCTCTGGGGATAAGGGGTAATGGGGCATGGGGAAGAAGTTACCAATGACGCCAGTTGCTTCTCCCAAAGGGAGACGCTGCGCGAACAAGTCGGGCATTGCCCGCCCAACGCACTGGCTTCCCAATGCCCCAATAGGAAAATAATATTTTTTATAAAAAATAACCAGCAGTCAACAAAACTGCTGATTTATTTACCAACTTTCGAACTTCTGATAAGCGTTTGTAACCAGTTATAACTTGTGATTCTGCGATTGAATTTTGCTGAAGCAAAGTATGCGTTAATGCGCGTTAAAGAAGCGTCATCCTATTCTTTAAAAGTAGGTGTGTTATGAATTCATTAGAAGGCTCATACTTCGTCTTGAGAACCTTCTTTTTGAATCCAGATAAATACTAAAGCAAACACTGGAAAAGGCAAGATATAGAATATTAAGGGAATCATGATCCAGGGTAGCCATGAAGCAGCATAATCACCTGTTAGTTGTGTTATATCTACCATGATGTATTATCCTCATGAATTAAAAGTTGAAAAATTTATGTAAGCTGCCCTCTGGGCGTCTCTAAAATTCCAAAGACAAGCGTGATTAACTAGCGTTAACCGCACCTCGCAAGATAGCATCTAAAGAATCAAAATTTTCTAGTAGAAAGTAGGCAAATATGGCGCCACCCATTGCACCTACAAAAATTCCACCATTCAATTGACTCCATTCTTCACGATTTCTTAGTGGTCGAAGCTGGTCTTGAGAATATGAACTATAAGCTCCTTTAGGATTTCCTTGGAAAGTAGTAATTGCAAAAATGGAAATACCCAAACAGGCTGATAAAGCTATATATATGGAGGTAATTAATCCACTGAGATTGGTTCCATGTGCAGATTCTCGCAGAGGGCCAATCACAACCTCTGGCCCAACTAGGAAATAACCATGAGCCATGCCAATTTCTAACCCTCGCATGAAAGGTGTTAATCCTTTACGGTAGGCGGGCAAATTATTAATGAAAGCCTTAACTAAGGGAGAATCATTAATCGGAGTGGATAGATTACCAAGGCAAGGATCTCCTTTGTAGGGTTTAATTATGTCTTCCTCATTGTATTGTTTAATTATCTCTGCCATGTCAATTGAATTAGACATTATTATTTCTCCTAATTATCTTAGTTAAATATTATCATTGGCATGTAAAATTAGAGATATCTTATTGAAAGTTAACATATTATAAACTAAAAAACTCTCCTACCAAAATAGGTAAGAGAGGAGGTCGAAAACTGAATATTTTTAGCTGAACACTTGCATATTAATTACGCATTTTTTTGCAAATAAGTAGAATTAGTTGCGTAATTTAAAGTGTAGTTAAACAGCTTTTAAAGCTTAACCAAACTTCCCTGCGGTTGAGGCAATTAAGAAAGCCCCATAGGTTGCGATATAACCAACAGTAAAGTGAGTTAAGCCAACTAAACGAGCTTGAACAATTGACAAAGCAACGGGCTTATCTCTCCAGTAGCCAAAGGATAGTGGAGTCTGTTCGTGCGCCCAGGCTAAGGTTTCGATTAATTCTTGCCAGTAACCCCGCCAGGTAATCAAGAACATGAAGCTAACAGCCCAAGCTAGGTGTCCAAAGAGGAACATCCAAGCCCAAACGGCTAAGTTATTTGTGCCGTAAGGATTATAGCCATTAATTAACTGTGCGGAATTCGCCCAAAGGTAGTCTCGGAACCAGCCCATGAGATAGGTAGAAGACTCATTGAATTGGGCGACATTGCCTTGCCAGATGGCAAGATGTTTCCAGTGCCAGTAGAAGGTGACCCAACCAAGGGTGTTAAGCATCCAAAACATGGCGAGGTAGGAACTATCCCACGCAGAAATATCGCAAGTGCCTCCCCGTCCGGGACCATCGCAGGGGAAAGCATAGCCGAAGTCTTTTTTATCCGGCATGAGCTTAGTACCGCGAGCATCCAGTGCACCTTTGACTAAGATGAGGGTGGTGACATGCAAACCGAGAGCGATCGCATGATGTACATAGAAATCACCAGGGCCAATTGTCAGGAATAAGGAGTTGGTGCCGTTGTTAATTGCCTCCAACCAACCTGGTAACCAGACATTGCCATGATTAGGCCATGCCGTGGAAGCAATACTATGTGGATTTGACAACAACGTGTTAAACCCATACAACAGCTTACCGTTAGCCGCCTGGATAAACTGAGCAAATACAGGCTCAATCAATATTTGTTTGTCAGCCGCCCCAAAGGCTACTTCTACATCATTGTGGACGTATAAACCCAAAGTATGGAAGCCCAAGAACATCGATACCCAGCTAAGATGAGAAATAATCGCTTCTTTGTGCTTGAGTATCCGCTCTAGAACATTTCCTCGGTTCTGTTCTGGGTCATAGTCCTTAATCCAGAAGATCGCAGCGTGGGAAAACGCCCCTACCATCAAGAAACCGGCAATGTACTGATGGTGCGTGTATAGTGCCGCCATTGTGGTAAAGTCCTTAGCGATAAACGCGTAAGGCGGCATGGAATACATGTGCTGCGCCGTCAAGGAACTCGCTACACCCAGACAAGCTAATGCCAAAGACAGTTGGAAATGCAAAGAATTATTAACGGTTTCGTACAGTCCTTGGTGGGGTAAGTTGAACGGTCCATCGACTTTATTACCGTAGAAGTCCTTGGAGTCCATCATCTCTTTGATGCTGTGACCAATACCCCAGTTAGTCCGGTACATGTGACCCGCAACAATGAAGATGACAGCGATCGCCAAATGGTGATGCGCCATATCTGTCAACCACAAAGAGGAAGTCTGGGGATTGAAACCACCCAAAAAGGTGAGAATTGCTGTTCCTGCACCTTCGGAACTATTAAATACATGGGCTGGTGTATCGGGATTTTGCGCGTATGCCCCCCAGTTCAAAGTAAAGAACGGTAGCAAGCCACCTGGGTGTGGTGGGGTAGACAAGAAGTTATCCCAACCTACATGAATACCACGAGATTCTGGAATAGCAACGTGTATTAAGTGACCAGCCCAAGCTAAGGAACTGACACCAAACAAACCCGCTAAGTGGTGGTTGAGACGAGGTTCTGCACTCTTGAACCAAGCCAAGCCAGGACGGAATTTGGGCTTTAAATGCAACGCGCCTGCAAACAAAAATACAGCCGCCAGCAAAACTAGGAAAATGGCCCCAACATACAGTTCATTATTCGTCCGTAACCCGATGGTATACCACCAGTGATAAACACCGGAGTAGCAAATATCTACCGGGTTACGCGCTCCCGCTTGGGTATAAGCTTCAATTGCCCCTGGCCCAAATTGAGCATCCCAAATCGCGTGGGCGATGGGACGGATATGTATGGGGTCTTTAATCCATAGTTCAAAATTACCTTGCCAAGCAACGTGGAACAAAATTCCCGACGCCCACAGAAAGATAATTGCCAGATGACCGAAGTGAGAAGAAAAAATCCTTTGATAAAGATTTTCTTCCGTCATGCCATCTTGACTTTCAAAATCGTGAGCCGTGGCGATCGCATACCAAACGCGTCGCGTCGTTGGATCTTGTGCAAGGCCTTGGCTAAATTTGGGAAATTTAGTCGCCATAGTTTTACAAAGTTTTGAGATTTTCTCGTTCCCAGGCTGAGTCTGGGATTGCACATCCAGAGGTTGAACCTTTTAAGAAACCAGGGAACAGGGAACAGGAAATGAGATTGCATAGCTGCCTCCTGCCTCCTGGATTAGGCGAACAAAAGGAGTATCATCCCAATGCCGACATTCGCGCTAGGAAGAAGGCCCAAGTGGTGACAATTCCTCCCAAAAGGTAATGAGCTACCCCCACAGCCCGACCATGAGTGATGCTCAAAGCGCGAGGCTGAATAGCTGGGGCAATTTTCAACTTGTTGTGCGCCCAAACAATTGATTCGATTAATTCTTGCCAGTAGCCACGACCACTAAACAGGAACATCAGACTAAAGCCAAAAACGAAGTGTCCCGCTAAGAACATTAAGCCGTAGCCCGAAAGTGCTGAATTGTAGGATGTGATTACTTGCGTTGCCTGTGCCCAGAGGAAATCACGCAACCAGCCGTTATTGGTAATCGATGATTGGGCAAAGTTTCCGCCCGTAATGTGCGTCACTACCCCATCTGCATCTACGGTTCCCCAGACATCTGACTGCATCTTCCAGAAGAAGTGGAAAATCACCATTGACAAGGAGTTATACATCCAGAACAGACCCAGGAAAACATGATCCCAAGCTGATACCTGGCAAGTACCGCCTCGTCCCGGGCCATCACAGGGGAAGCGGAAGCCCAAATTGGCTTTATCTGGAATTAAACGCGAACTGCGGGAAAACAACACACCTTTGAGCAGTACTAAAACAGTGACGTGAATTGTAAAGGCGTGAATGTGGTGAATCATAAAATCCGCCGTACCCAAGGTAATGGGCATCATCGCCACTTTACCAGCCACTGCCACAATACCGCCGCCGAATGCATAGCTGACGGGCGCGTGCAAATTAGGTGCAGCAGTTCCCAATCCGCTCAGTTCCAGATTTCGCAAGCCGCCGAATGCATCACCCAGAGGTGCAGCAGCTTGGAGAGCTGGATTGCCGATGGTCATCGTCTGGATATGTTGTACCCACTGAGCAAACACTGGCTGCAACTGAATTCCCGTATCCGAGAACATATCTTGGGGGCGACCAAAAGCCCGCATGGTGTCGTTGTGGCAGTACATTGCAAAGCTATGGAAGCCCAGGAATTGACATACCCAAGCTAGGTGGGAGATGATTGCATCGCGGTGGCGGATCGTCCGATCCAACACGTTGTTGACATGGTCGGCTGGATTGTAGTCCCGTACCATGAAGATGGCTGCGTGAGCCGCGCCCCCAACAATGCAGAAACCTGCAATCCATACGTGGTGGGTGAATAGCGATGTAACGGTCGCATAATCCGTTGCCAGATAAGGATAGGGGGGCATTGCGTACATGTGGTGCGCCACCAGGAGGCTGGCTGTTCCAAACTGTACTAGGTGGATAGCTAGATTAGCGTGCCAGGAAGTCTCGAAAATTTTATCGAGGCCTTTATGGCCGACAGGTCCAATAAAGCTCAAGAATGGCAGCATCTTCGGAGTTCTGGCATCATCGAGCATTTCCTTGAAGTCGTGGCCGATGCCCCAATTCGTGCGGTAGAAATGACCGGCAATGGTGAAGAGGACAGCGAGTGCTAGATGGTGGTGGGCAGTATCTGACAACCACAAGCCACCCGTCACTGGATTCAAGCCACCATTAAAGGTGAGGAAGTCAGAGTAAGCTCCCCAATTCAAACTGAAGAAGGGCGTGACTCCCTTGACAAAGCCCCAGTCTACTTTGGGATATAGCTCTGTCATTAAACTGGGATTCAGGATGAACTCGTGGGGCAGCGGAATATCCTTGATCGCAACTCCAGCATCCAGCAGCTTGTTGGTTGGTGAGGCAACGTGGATTTGATGTCCGGCCCAACCTAAGCAGCCCATTCCCAGCAATCCTGCCAGGTGGTGGTTCATCATTGACTCCCAATTCCGGAACCACTCCAGCTTGGGAGCGCGAACGTGGTAGTGGAACCAGCCTGCAAACAGCATCACTACTGCCATCACCAAGGCACCAATGGCGGTGCAATATAGCTGGTACGTATTAGTAAAACCCTGTCCACGCCACATCTGGAAGAGTCCAGAGGTAATTTGAATGCCGTGGAAGCCGCCGCCCACATCTGCATTCAAAATTTCTTGACCAAATATCGGCCAGACAACTTGGGCGCTGGGTTTAAAGCCAGTCGGGTTCGCCATCCAAGCTTCAAAATTGGAAAAGCGAGCGCCATGAAAATACATCCCGCTCAACCAGATAAACACTACAGCTAAGTGTCCGAAGTGAGCGGCGAAGATTTTGCGCGATACGTCTTGTAAATCGCTGGTATGAGTATCAAAATCGTGGGCGAGTGCGTGCAGGTTCCAAATCCAAGTGGTGGTTTTGGGACCTCTGGCAAGAGCGCGGTCAAAGTGTCCTGGTTCCGACCACTTCTTAAATGAAGTTTGCACCGGATTATTATCAACCTCAACCCTTACCTTTTGCTCTCGCTCAGGAGTAATTGTCATTAGAAATTCTCCCTTTTCCGTGAAAGAAATGAGAACTTTACTCGGCTCAAAGTTTCTGTATAAGTAGTTAGTTATTAGTTGGTAGTCGCTAACCAAAAATAATTAACTGCTTAAGTAATTTACAACTTTGAGTTTTGTCTATATGGTAAGCTGTTCCACATTTAAATTGCATAATGTCAGAAATAAAATCCTCTATAAGCTCAGATATATAGGAACTTGAGAATATCTTTCTGATAATTTATGCAATTTAGGTGACTTTCAGTTTAATGATTTAACAGCAGAGAAAAAAGCCAGCGATTGACTAACCAGTGACGCTAGATTAGCGAAACAAAGGTAACTCAAGAGAAATAATTAGCTGAAAAACTCTTTCTTCAGAGAGAATAAGAAATAAAAATGAAGAACCCATGAAGAAAAATGCTTTCTTAACGAAAGGTTACATTTGTGTAGCTATATAAGAGAAGGTAGGAGGCAGATCGCGCAGCGTGTAGTCAGACAGGGCAAGAAGAAAGTCCTGATGAATGAAAACTTTAGTTTTGGGTATAAAACCCAGTTTAAAAAGAAGAATTGTGTCGAGCGGAAAGTGCCTAAGTCCCACTAACTGAACTGTATTGTCTTAATAGGGTAGGCAAAAAATATGAAAAACTCATGAAGAATGTTGACAGTTAATTGTTAACTTTTAACGCCTGTGCAACTTGTTCAGACAGAGTAAAGGGATCGTAAGGCTTAGTAATTACTGCCGCAACTTTTAGTTGAGTAAACTGACGCTGTTCGGCAGCCTGTGCTTTTGCTGTTAATAAAATCACGGGAATACTCTGGGTTTCAGGATTTGCTTGCAGATTTTCCAACGTCGTCAAGCCATCCATATCCGGCATCATTACATCTAAGAGAATCACATCTGGATGTTCTAAAGCCGCTTTGAGCAAACCTTCTCTACCAGAACCAGCTGTCAGCACTTCCCATTCATTAGCTATCTCTAGACATATCTGAGTGGTTTCTCGGATATCTTCTTCATCATCAATAATCAAGATGCGCTTGTTCATTTGTTATACCATTTTGGATTTTGGATTTTGGATTTTAAATTTTGGATTGTGAATGCCAGTACATCATATTTGTTTACATACATCTGTTTTTCATCGTCTATCTGACTTGAAAGTGCTGAGGAGCTACTGCGGTCTTCTTTCAAAGGGAGAGGTTAGCGCCTTTCCTTCGGAACGCTACGCGAACACGGAGCGTCTCGTAGAGAAGGGGTTTCCCTAAGTGGAGCAAGTGGCGTTATTGAGTTAAGAGTTATTACAATGCTGCTCAGTTAAGGCTAAAAAATAAAAATGTATAAGTTGGATTGAGGAACGTAGTAAGATCCCGTTCGCGTAGCGTTTTTGAAGGAGAAGGGTAACTCAACATTCTGCGGGGTTTGTTAGGTAACGCATTGCCTCAACCCAACCTACGAATATTGTTAACCTAGCAGTATTGGGAGTTATTATTCTCCTCCCAGTCCCCAGTCCCCAGTTAATGATGCCTACTTAATTACTAATAGGTAATGTGAAATAAAATGTACTACCTTCCCCTAAAGTACTTTCTACCCAAATCTGGCCTCCGTGCTGTTGTATGATGCTACGGCAGATTGCTAATCCTAAGCCAGTTCCTCCTTGATGACGTGAGTTAGAGGTATCTACTTGCTGAAAACGATCAAAAATCGTTTCGAGTTTATCTTCAGGAATTCCTCGCCCTTGGTCTTTTACCTGGAATAGGATGTTGGAGTCGCAAGGCTTAGAGGAAGAACTAATTTCTTTTGTAACTTCTGTATTTATTTCTTTCCTAGTCTCTGCTTGGGCGCTCAACCAAACTGTAAAACCTGGAGACGAAAATTTAATCGCGTTGCTAAGTAAGTTGGTGAGTGTTTGGATGATGCGGTCTGAATCTGCCCATAGCTGCACTGACAAGGGCGTTAATTTTAGGTTAATCTCTGCTTTTTCGGCCATTGCCCGCATTTCGTCCGCTGCTTGACTCATCAAGTCAGCTGCATTGCAGGTCTGTTTATACATCGTTGCTTTGCCGGAATTAATACGTTCAATATCAAGGATGTCGTTAATTAGACGCACCAAACGATTAGTGTTATCAAAGGCAATTTCCAGCATCCGCTGACTTTTTTCTGGTTGATTGTCCAAAGAACCGCGCGCTAGTAAACCTAAAGCGCTGCGAATTGAAGTCAGAGGCGTTCGCAGTTCGTGACTTACTACTGAGACAAACTCATCCTTCATTCGCTCGACTATCTGTCGCTCGGTAATATCCTTAAATATGACTACTGCTCCGACTATATCGCCTTGTTCTCTAATTGGTGTACTTACATACTCAACTGGAAATTTCGACCCATCACAACGATAAAATATGTCATCAGAAATATGTTGTACTGCCCCAGTTTCCAGAGTGGCACGAATGGGATTTTTTTCCCAGCAATAGGGAGTGCCATCAGGTTGAGAATGGTTCACAATCTCATGCATAAATTGATTTTTTAGTTCTTTTACCCCAGATAAAAGCATTCTGGCTGCTGCTGGATTAACAAAAGTGATTTTACCTTGGGAATTTAAACCGTAAATTCCCTCACCTGCGGAGTTCAAAATTAACTCGCTCTGTCGGCTGAGGCGTTCTAGAGAGGCTTGTGTTTGCTGGCGAGCGCGTAGTGCCCGTTCGCGTTTGCTCATTTCCCGCAACAATCTTTCATTAGCACGCTGTAACTCCCCTGTTCGCTCTTGTACTCGCTGCTCTAGTTCGGCATTCAAGGCAGAGATTTTTTTCTCAGCCTGCTTGCGTTCTTCAATATCCTGCTGCAAGTCATCATTGAGCGCGTAAACTTGCTGATAGAGTTCATATTGATGAATTGCCATAGCAAAGTGACTACCCAAACTTTGGGCGAGTTCAATTTCTGTGGTTTTCCATTCTTGGGCTTGATTTTGCTTTAACTCTCGCCATACTTCAAAGGATTGAACTGGACGTTGATTTCGCTGATCATTACGGTTAACTCGTCGCGCCCACAGAGTTTCTGTGTCTATTTCATGGCGAAAAATACTTAAGTAACCCAATATCTGCTGCCGATATTGTAAGCAAATAACCAATAAGCTGCGAATCCCGGCATCAAAAAACGTCTGTGCCAAGTCTGACTGTAGGGCAGCCTGATATAAATCAGTAATTGCCCACACAAGTTTTCCCTTCTCAACAGTCGCCTCCATATTTAACCACTCTTGCCAACCGGGATGCTCCTCGAAGAGGATGGGGGGACTGGGGACTGGGGATGGTGGGGCCCCCTCTGGGGATAAGGGGGACTGGGGACTGGGGACTGTCATTCTTCTCCTGCTCCTCTGCTCCTCTGCTTCCCCTGCTCCCCCTGCTCCCCATTCCCCACAGCTAAACATCTGAGCCGCCTCACCTGGGTTTTGGGGAGCGATATAAATTCTGCCACCGGCAGCCTGTAAAGCAGATACAGTCAACTCCAACGCCTGTTGTAACTGCATTTCGGTCATGGAATGCAGTAGCTTGGCTACGCGGTTAATTGTAGCTTCTTGGTCAGCTTGGGCGCGGGTTTGTTCGAGGAGGGTATTTTGAGCGATCGCAATTGATAATTGATCTGCAACCAGCTGCACTACCTGTAATTCCCGTTCGCTCACCTCTCGCGGTGAACTGTGATGAGATACTAACAACCCCCATAATTGGTCACGATGCAAAATTGGCACTACCAGAGAAGACTGCACTCCCATTGAGGTGAGGTATTCTATATGACATGGGTCTATGGCTCGAAACCGGATATCATTTTCATCAAGTGACTCAGCCGTTTCCGGACAATCTAAGGGACTCTCCCCAATTTTCTCTGCTGCAACATCCACAATTGAGCGCTGCCTAGCTTTCAGAAACAACTCACGAGCTACAAACGGAATATCCTCAGCGGGAAAGTGTTGCCCTAGTAGAGATGGTAAGCGATCGCGGTTAACCGACTCAGCCACAACTTCACCGCTAGCATCTACATCAAAACGATACACTTTAACACGGTCAGTCCCCAAGAAGATACGTACTTCAGCGACGGTTCCTGAGAGTATTGCTGGCAACTCTAGGGATTGACGAATGCGGTTCATCATCCGATGTAGCAGCGCTTCTAAAGAGTCGATAGGCTTTTGTTTTTTGTCTTTTGTCATTTGTCTTTTGTCCTTTGTCCTTTGTCTTTTGTCAGTTGTAAATGACTAATGACTAATGACCAATGACCAATGACCAATGACCAATGACCAATGACCAATGACTAATGACCAATGCCCAATGCCCAATGCCCAATGCCCAATGCCCAATGCCCAATGCTCAATAAATTTATTCGCTCACATCGTCTAGAACATAATGGCAAAGGACTTTATCTAATTCTCTAAACGCCGGCTGCTGTAGTTCCCCAGAAAGAAGTTCTACTAAATGGCGAAGATGCAATGCCTCACTTTGGTCAAGAGTAATTTGGGATAGCAATATCTGCTCTATGTGTTTAGCCAAGCGTGAACCTTCTGCAAAACCAAAAATGCCTAAAGCTCCCCCTAGCTTATGTGCTGCATGATATGCTTTCTTCTGTAATTCTTCAGAGAGATTGTTGGCTTGTAATTCGAGTGAGGCTTGTTGGAGAATTTCTAAGCGATCGCTACTGTGTACTTTCAGCCTCTCCCACACAACTGCTAATGCCTCCTTAATTTGTGGCTTCCTCTTGCTTTGGCTTTGTTTTGTCTGTTTTACAGTTAGAGAAGGTTTTTCTTCATATGCAAATACTTTCAGACGATAACCCAAACCATAGACTGTTTCAATAAAATCAGTTGGTGCGCCAGCTTGCGTTAGTTTCTGCCGCAAACCTTTGATGTGAGCTGTCACCGTATCCTCTTTGGGTGCTTCTTCTACAGACCAGAGGTGGTCTAAAATTTCACTGCGGCTGAAGACAATATGTTCATTACGTAGAAAAAGCTCCAGTAAGCGATACTCCTTAGGTGTTAAATTCAAACCATGACAACCATAAGTCACTTCACAGCTACCAGGGTCAATACGCAATTTTTCCCATTTCATTACTGACAATATCGGTGAATTTCGTCGCCGCAATAAAACGCGAATTCGAGCTAATAATTCTGAGACTTCAAAAGGTTTAACAACATAGTCATCTGCTCCTGCATCTAATCCCATCACTTTCTGAGTGCTAGAATTTTGGGCTGTCAGTAGCAGTATAGGTGTTTGATAGTTATGGGAACGTAACCTCTGACAAAATTTTATACCGTCCAATTTGGGCAGGATGATATCTAGCAAAATTAAGTCATAGCTAAAAGCTTCTACTAGCTCCCAACCAAGCAGACCATCAGCAGCAATATCAATTACATAGTGTTGATTACCAAGAACATTTTCAAGTGTTTTAGCAATACATTCGTCATCTTCAACTAATAAAATTCTCATTCCAAATCACCCTACTGTACCTAAACGCTAGGACTTCATCAGAGGGAAAACAAATAATTAGGTAACTCCAAGAAATAAACCATTACATAGGATAGACAAGATGCCCAGCCTAGCAAAAAAGTATTGGTGAATTTTTTTCTTTGGCAGTCCCTTAGCAACAATCAAAGTAGAAAAGTTTTACCTCAGAAAAATCTGCCAATTGTTCACCACATATACTACTAGTACAGCACGGTGCAAATAGAGCAAGCATTGAAAATCAATGAAACTCTTGCGATATAGGAATTAGGAATTACGTTAGAGCAATTCCTGCCGAGTCTTGTCTGCGACAGGCTACGCATTCGAGCGAGCGTCATTACGAATTCTGCCTTGCGGTACTAGCATTTATGGTGAACAGAAAGCTCTATATCGAACAAGTTTCAAAATCATTATTGACTGTTCTTTGATGCAAAAGTTATACAGCTTCAACCAAATTTACATTTGTTGATTTATTTTGATAATTAAATGTGACATCTATCACCTAGTTTCAGGCTGTTATCGATCATCCTTTGATAAATAGCGTAGACGCTATGCGGTGAGGCAGTTGCAGTCCTGGCGGTGAGGCAGTCCGGTCTTGGGGTCTCCCCAAGTAGAGGAACTGCCGTTAGCGTAGCGTTAGGGACGCAGGAGCTTCACCCATAAGGGTTTCCGTCGGTTGCGTTCGCCTAGCGTCCCCTTGGGAGAAGGAGCGTCACTGCCGAACCCGTTCGCCCTTGGCGTTCCTGCAGGTAAGGCTTGTCGCTAGACATCGCCTAAATAGTGTCGAAAAATCAAGGTTTAATGCCTGAAATCAATACCTCATATTTAGGTTTTCCTGTCAATATTTCAGAGGGTATAGGGGGTAGGTATGGGGTGTAGGGAACCCACGTTTAAAAACGTGGGATTGAAGCAAGAACCAGAGACCAAGAGGCTCTGGCTCCGCACTTTATACCTCGCTGCACTCTCCACTCGGTATAATTCTTTTTTTAAACTGGAGCTCAAATCCAGAACTAAAGTTTTTATTTATACCCCACACCCCGTTTTTTGTAAGTCCTATCCCCTCTAAACCCTTGTGATGAATATTGTGAACTTTTATGAAAATACGAACTTCCTTCATTGGTTCTTCATGTTTTTCTTTTATGTTTCTTTTCATCGACCTTGAAGTAGTTTTTGTCTCAGCGGCTTTGGTTTGAGTGCAAAAGATTATTCTGTCGTCTCCGGTTTTAGAAACTGTGGCGATAGAGAATTCCTATTTAATTATGCAAGGATCTATGTAACATGACGCCAAAGTCAGACAGCATAATTGCAACTTCGACTGTTAGCGTAGACGAGGCAGTCAGAGCAGCGGCTCCCACCGATGTTAACTGTCATGGGGTGCGGGTTACGCCTGCAAATCACAATCTTCAAACAATACCAACAAGCATCTTAGAAAGACGCGAAAAGACTAGTTTATGGGAAAAGTTTTGTTCATGGGTAACCAGTACTGAAAATCGGCTGTATATTGGCTGGTTTGGCATACTGTTGATTCCTTGTGCCCTAACAACCACCATTGTTTTCATCATTGCTTTTATTGCTGCTCCGCCAGTAAACATGAACGGAATGGGTTCACCAATTTCCGGTGCTTTATTCGACGGCAATAATATCATCTCAGCCGCTGTAGTACCGACATCGGCTGCGATTGGTTTGCACTTTTACCCCATTTGGGAAGCTGCTTCTTTAGATGAGTGGCTTTACAACGGCGGCCCTTATCAAATGATTGTGCTGCACTTTGTGATTAGCATCATTTGTTACCAAGATCGGGAATGGGAATTGAGCTATCGCTTAGGAATGCGTCCCTGGATTTCTTTGGCGTTCACTGCTCCCGTTGCTGCTTCCGTCTCTGTATTCTTAATTTACCCAATTGGGCAAGGCAGTTTTTCTGCGGGAATGCCTTTAGGGATTTCTGGTACTTTTAACTTCATGTTGCAGTTTCAAGCAGATCACAATATTCTGATGAGTCCCTTACATCAGTTAGGGGTGATTGGGGTATTAGGTGGTGCAATGCTGAGTGCGATGCATGGTTCTTTGGTGACATCGACCTTGATTCGTACCAACGAAAGCGACTCAGAATCGGTTAATGCCGGATACAAACTTGGTCAAAAACATCCAACCTACAACTTTAAGTCTGCTCAATTTTATCTTGGACGGTTGGTATGGCGGCGGGCAAATTTTCCTAACTCTCGCAAATTGCATTTCTTCCTAGCGGCTTTTCCAGTAGCAGGAATTTGGTCTGCCGCTTTAGGGGTTGATGTCGCTGCGTTTAACTTTGAAAAACTCACATTTGATCAGCCAGAAATCAAAAGCCAAGGACAAGTTATTCACACTTGGGCAGACACAATTGATTGGGCTGATTTGGGGATAAAAGTGGTAAGCGAAAGCGATCGCCGAGTTTATAACTTCTCTGAAGATTTAAGTACAGGGGAACCAGTACCGTTGAGTTTTGAATTTTAAATTACTTGGGAACGCCCTTTTATAGCATTTTGGATTTTCCTCGTTCCCACCCTGAGACTATTGGTGACAACTTAGAGCAATTGCCAAAGTCGGCGAATGGACATGAGTTAAACGTCGAAATGTCAGCAGAACTGATTTATGTACAACCTAGAGGTGAGTTATTTGTGAAAGGGGATGAGGGAGCAGAGGAGCAGGGGGAAATAACCAATGCGCCATGCTCAAATTAGTCATGCAAAATTTTCTCAAACAGACAATTATTGCTCCCATAGTTGGGAATATTGCAATTGCCTTTTTTTCTGTGCTTGTAATGTTCTTGAAAACCTTTTTTCCCAACTCAATATCGGGCACATACTTACAACTGTTTTTCTAAAAGTTATAGCCGTAGCCACATAGGTTAGGACAATGTTGATTGCTAAAAGCCTTGATTTCACTGGGTTTATACTCAGCACTCAGCACTCAGTACTCAGTACTTTGCTATAAGAGCCATGAATTCAAAACTGCTAAGGTCAATAATTATCAGTACGGATTGTTCATCCTACTAACAAAGGACAAAATCGTGAAACGAATATTTGCTTTAATTTTGGGAATTTTTCTCTGGCTTAATGTTGTCCCCACAGCTTTAGCGGAGAACACTAGATTAGTACCTTGTGCCGAATCGTCTGTATTTGTAGAACGAGTACAAAATGCTGCTGATAGTTATTATACGACAAAGCCATTAAGGGCTTATTCTCGGTTACTTTGTGGCGAGGATGGTTTACCTCATTTAGTTCTTGACCGCTTGAGCCTTGCCCTTGACGTGCTGACTCCCATAGTGATATTTCTCTATATTGCAGGTTGGATTGGCTGGACAGGTCGTTCCTATTTGCGGGCAATTCAAAAACTTGGTTCCCAAGAAGAAAAAGAAATATTTATCGATATACCACTGTTCGTCAAATCTATGGTACTGGCTTTCCTTTGGCCGGCATCAGCAGTTCAAGAATTTCTCAGTGGTGACTTGGTTAATAAGGATGAAGAAATTCCGATTTCAATTCGCTAAAGGCTATTGACAGTTGATGGTTTTGATTAACTATTAACTATCAATTAACCTTAGAAAAATGACTGAATGTCAATGTAAACTTAGTTGATTTAGGAGAAGAACATGGAGCCACGTTATTTGTTGAAATATCTGACAGTGCTTCCTGTAGTTGCTACATTAGCAGTAGTTATTTTAGCAGTGATTTTCATTGAATTGAATTCCATTTTTCCTGGGTTACAATATGGGACTTTTTTCCATCCTCTACCGTAAATCATTTGACTTTTGCTAATGAAAAACTCCACGCCACTTGCGGAATGGAGTTTTTGGGCATGGGGAAGAAGTTAACAATGCCCAATGCCCAATGCCTCCTGAATATTAATGCAAAGATAAAAGAGTTTCCCAGTCAATCACAGGCAGTCTTTGTCCCTGGTTGACTATTTCAAAAATTTTCCTAGAACTACTTGGCTGAAAAAGGCATTCCACACAAGCGTTTGCTACGTCAATCCGGCTAGTATCACCCGAAAGAGTATCTCCAGTGCCTACGACCACACCGTATTTACCCCCTGTTTTTGCCTTGAGGAGGGTGTTGAGGTCGTATGAGGTATAGGGCCCGTCAATAAGGCGTCCTGGACGGATAATGGTGTAGGGTAATCCTGAATTAATAATAGACTCCTCGCCTTTTTGTTTGGCATCCAACACGCCAAACGCATTCAGAATACTAAAAGGAAACTGATTTTTACGAAGAATTCCACAGGAAGAGACGAAAACGAATCGCTGCAAATTCCGGGGTGCTGCTGCTACTATGTTGCTTACACCTTCGGCATCGACCTTTGCCGGACTATTCTTTGCTTTTGTTTCACTAGATTTAGGGTTAAGGAAAGTGATTCCCCATTCAATCAAGTTTAGTGGTTGGTCAAACTCCCATCGCGCAGAGGGAAAGGCAGTAGTTCCGGTACAACTTATGATACGAGTGACATCTGGCATTGCCGCTGGCAGTGTAGCTGGCTGGCGGATGTCACCAACGGCAATTTCTACTCTCTGGTTAAACATCTCTTCAGCTTTTACGGCATTGCGTGTCAGAACACGAACTTTCAAGCCCTTCTCCAGTAGCTTGCCTACCACCAGTTGCCCTACTCCACCAGTAGCACCAGCAACTAGTACCAAATCTTCAACTGACGTTTCAAAAGAAGTCATAAAGTGCCTTTGAGATAGTCTATTGCTAATCTACTCAAAAAATGCAATCGCAATGACAGATACTACGTTTTGCTATATCTTTTCTTACTCCCCACTCTCACTTAGCAATTTGCAGTTGGTCGAGTACTAAGTAACTAATTTACAGGGGAAATTGCACCCTAATTGTTCGGTTCTACCACTGTCACGAGTATACAAATAGCTATAACCTCTTAGATAGTAGTGAAATGTCTAACCTAGATGCTGTTAGTCGCTCTTGAATTAAGGGGTGAAAGCCTGTGTACCAATGGATATTGCCAAGCCTGAGTGGAATCTTGGCTGAAAATCAATCAAGTATGGCAGAATGTTCACCTGCTAAAGCAGAGCAGCAGTGGCGTATCAGCCTCGCAGCGACAGAACATTTGCTATTAAATACTTTAGCAGACCCTTCAGTTGACATAACCCAAGGATTAGTTTTAGCCGCACCAGCACCCTTGTTTAGTCAACCAAAATTGACTCAAAGTTTACAAACAGTAACTTTTACAGCAAAACCATTTAACCCTTTGGCGCTGATGCCATTTCAGATGCCAGGTACGATACCTGTGGCAGACTATGCCAACGCATCTGTAAATGAAGACATTGCTTTCCATGATTCGGTACTTCCTTTACTACCTGCCGATCCTCTAGGTGCAGAACAGTTTTGCTTAGTTTTTACAGATAAATTTAGATTAGTGCTGGTTTTAGCAACCCACAAAAACGGTAAAAAAACCTTTTCATTTTCTTTTGAGCCAGAGGTAGTGCAGCAGGCTTGGCGATCGCTAGGGGCACGGGTAATGCTGGCTAATCCAGAATTTTTTGCCCACTTGGACGCATTAGTAGAACAGTATTCTCCGGTAGCACCAGACTACCGAATGATGATTCAGTTTAGCCAGTTGTTGCTTCAGGAATTAACAGAACCAGAAGAGACTAGGGACTCTTTACTAGGAACTGAGGAAGAAGCAGGGGAGCAGGGGAGAAGAGTTATCCCTCAATGCCCAATGCCCAATGCCCATTACCCCTTATCCCCAGAGGAAGCCCCACCTTCTTCAAATCCTGATGTAGAATTGCTCCAAGCCTTCGCTCACGAAGTCCGCACACCTTTAACAACTATTCGCACTATGACTCGTCTGCTGTTAAAGCGGCGAGACTTAGATGCTAGCGCGATCAATCGTTTAAAAATTATCGATCACGAGTGTACCGAGCAAATTGACCGCATGGAATTGCTGTTTAAGGCGGCAGAACTAGAAACTACTACCTCAGCAAAATCATCGAAAACTCAACTCACGCCGATGTCTTTAGATCAAGTGTTGCAGCAGAGCATTCCCCGTTGGGAACAAGCAGCGCATCGGCGGAACTTAACTTTAAATGTTATTTTACCCCAGCAACTACCGACTGTGGTAAGCAATCCCACTATGCTGGATCAAGTTCTTACTGGTTTGATGGAAAATTTTACTCGCAGCTTACCCGCTGGCAGCCATATTCAAGTACAAGTTATCCCAGCTGGAGATCAACTGAAGTTACAATTATCGCCGCAATTGAGGTGTAAAGATTCCAATAAAACTACCATACCTGCAACGCCACCAATTCGCAAAGCCCTTGGTCAACTGCTGATGTTCCAACCAGAAACAGGTACGATTAGTTTAAATATCGCTGCAACCAAGCATTTGTTTCAGGCGATCGGTGGCAAACTAATTGTGCGCCAGCGTCCACACTATGGGGAAGTGATGACCATTTTCCTGCCTTTAGAAGTTAGCAATAAACAGAAATCGGCAGTCAGTAATTAGAGATATAGCAATCCTAAATGAGATTGTGAAAATTTTTGTTATGGTCATCCTTGGTCATTTGTCCTTTGTCAATAACTAATGACCAATGACCATTGTACAGACGCGATTAATCGCGTCTCTACTGACTAATGACATGAAACAAAGTACTTTTCCACGCATCTAACAAATATTTCCACACCCATTGCCAAGGCGGTTTCGTCAAAATCAAACCGGGGATGATGATGGGGATATGCTAAGTCTTTCGCAGGGTTAGCAGAACCTAGAAAGAAATAACAACCAGGAACCTCTTCTAAGAAAAATGACATATCTTCAGCAGCCATAGTTTGACATTCTGGCACAATACCTAGAGGAGTTTCTACCACTTCTTCTGCGACTGAACGCACTAGTTCTGCTATTTTTATATCATTAATTACTGGTGGATAAAGTGACCAATATTCTAAGTCATAATTTGCAGCATGACTCTGACAAATTCCAGCAATAATTTGCTCGACACGCTGGTTAAAAAAGTCTTTTAAACTAGGATTAAAATACCTGACAGTAGCACTCATTCTGGCTGTATCAGCAATTACATTACGTTTGGTTCCAGCGTGAAGTTCGCCCACTGTCACTACTGCTGAATCAATGGGATTAACATTCCGAGCGACAATGGTTTGCAAAGCATTGACGATTTGGGCAGCAACAACAACGGAGTCAACAGTTTGATGGGGTAGTGCGCCGTGTCCACCTTTGCCCAAAATTGTGCAGTTAAAGCACTCCACAGCTGCCATCAATGCCCCAGCACGCACACCCACTGTTCCTAAAGGCAAATTATTCCACAAGTGCAAACCAATAATCGCGTCAACATCTGGATTCTTCAGAACTCCAGCTTCAATCATCGGCTTTGCGCCTCCTGGTGATTCTTCTGCTGGCTGAAAAATAATTTTCACGATCCCGGAGAAGTCTTGGCGATGCTGCTGGAGATAATAAGCTGTACCTAAAGCGATCGCTGTATGTCCATCATGTCCACAAGCGTGCATCACTCCATCATACTGCGATTTGTACGGCACTTCGTTGAGTTCTTGGATTGGCAAAGCATCCATATCCGCGCGAATCGCTAAAACTTGGGGAGTCGGAAGTCGCGAGTCAGGAAGTTTGTTGCCTTGGATGGTGGCAACAATGCCAGTGTGAGCAATGCCAGTTTGATGCTCAATCCCCCATTCTTGCAGCTTTTGTGATACAAACTCAGCAGTCAGTTTTTCTTGAAAACCCAACTCTGGTTGTTGATGCAATCGCCGTCGCCACTCTACTAATTGCGGTTGCAATGAGCGGATCGAAAGTCGGATGCGAGATAGATCAACCGAAGAAGGATTGGGAAAGGTGGAAACCATTATGAAGACAAACTAGTTTAAGTACAGCTAATACCAATTTGAAAAAGAATGCAACACATAACATATAGATAAGATCCCTCGCCAACCCTTTCCAAGGTATCGGGGAAGGTGCGCATCAGCGGATCATGTCGCAAACATTTTTTGAATTGGTATTACTGAGATTATTTTCCTAGTTTAACGTGACTTGGATGAGTCTTCAGTAACGAGGACTCAGCACTGAGTGCGGTCAAAGAGCCTCTAGTTGATGGCTGTTAATTTTCTCTCTAGGTCAAATAAAAAGCCGTGGATATACTCTTCAGTCCATTCCGCACCATAGAAGCGTTTAAACATCCCTCGCGCTGGGTCTTTTTCAGCCCGATATCGCAGGTATCGCAGTTGGGCTTGCTCAATGGCTACTAAATTCTGGGAATCTGTTATGGGTTCTGCCTGCTCTACAAAATCGAGATAAGCTTTCAAATAGTCTTTGAAAGCGGCAAACACCTGAGTTTCTACGACAGCCGTTTCTTGGGGACGAGTCCACAGAAAAGCCGGAGAGAAAAAAGGCTGTGCTTCTTCGGGAAAATCTCCTCCCCAAGACAGATGTTGTTGGTGGGCGTGGAAAATGGGCAGAATTGGTTCAGTATATTTCGCCTGATATGCTAGATCGTCCCGAAATAGGGGCTGCATATCCAAAGCAATTAGATGTCCTCCTGGCAATGTCACCAAATCTGCCCCAAAAAAGGGTAAATCGTAGTTGAGGCGGGGAAAAATTACAAAATTCAGCACTTGCAGCGAATTACCACCCTGTACGTGAGCTGCACGAATTTGCCGCAATTTTGAAGTTTGAAAAGCATAACTGGTGGTGACAACCTCTTCCTGATTCTTTCCCTTGCCCACAACAGCACTCTTGGACTCAAACCCAGTGGGGATAGGATAGGGCTGTAAATCCAAACGCGATCGCATATAGGCGATCGCATAATCGAGAAATGGTTGATAGAGTGTCACGTCTGCTTCGCTCCAATTCCAAATTAAACCCTATACCTACTAACTTGAAAATACTACTTCGACCAACTAGATACCCCAATGCCCAATGCCCAATGCCCAACGCTTATCTTTTGCCGGCACCGACTGCTAGGGGAACAGCATCTTCAAATAAGAATTCATGGAGAAAGCGCTCTGCCCATTCATGACCAAAGTAACTGCTAAATAAACCAGATGCTGGATCGCGGTCTGCACTATATTGGTCATAGTCTTTTTGGGCTTTGACAATCCGCTGGATATCTTCAGGGTCTTGGAGCGGTTCGGCATCTGCTAACATTTGCCAGTACAAGTTTAAATAATCCTGAAAAGCTTCAAAGACTCGCGTTGCCACTGTTTGGGGGTCTGTTTTGGCAAACAATAGGTATTTAGAAAAATACTGATTGGCATCGTAAAATTTCATTTCTAAGTTTTGCGCCAAATCTGGGTATTTATCGTGAAGAGATTTTAGCGGAACTATATATTTTTTTTGATAATCTTCATCCTGAAACAAAGGCTGAAAATCAAGCACAATCAGGTTTTTGACTTTCCCAAAAGATAAAAAGTCAATCCCTAACAGAGGTAAATCGTAGTGATGACTGGGATAAATCACGCTGTTAAAAATTTGAGCGCTTTCCCCAGCATCAATGTAGGTATAACGAATTTTCCGCAACTCTTGACATTGGTGACACCAACTGCGAATAGTTGCTGGGTTTCTGCCGCGATCGCTAACTTTGAATTCCAAACCAGGGGGAATGACCCTACTTTGTAAATCAAACCGCTGAAATAGCTCTTTTTCTAAAAATTCCAGGAAAGGCTTATACATGGAGCATGATTTATTAACCCTTGCATGAAAATAAGTTATGACAATCATGCACGTCTCATTTATGAGAAACAAAGCAACATTCCTTAATGGGGAATCGGGCATTGGGCATTGGGCATAGTTATTCTTCTTGTCTCCCTCATCTCCCCCATCTCCCCACTCCCCACTCCCCACTCCCCACTCCCCACTAACGCCTAGCATGATTCCGACCGATCATTTGCTCCAAGACTTCTTGAGAAACACAGCGACGCTCAGAACAATAAGTCATCAAGTTGATTCCGTTCATCATTCGCACAGTACTGACTCTGACACGAAAATCATCCGTAACAAACCAACAACGTTCCTGACCTTGATTGTTGTCATAGTCAGTATCAATTGTCAGCACTCCATCATCGGCAAACCGATATCGGCTCACAACTGGAATACTCTCAACATAGCCTTGATTGCGAATCAGTTTTCCAGAACGCCTCGTTTCGTCGGGAACATCAACCAAAATCGCAGCATTATCGGTATTGGGTAGCCTGGTATCCAGATTAGCTTGCCATGCAAAGCTAGCACCGCTTGTTGCTTTACTAGGATCTATCCCTTGGGCTTTACAAACTTCTTGGACTTTCGGATCGTCCTTTTCCATAACTTTTATAATCAAATTCGACTCCCCGGACTCATCCGCCGCCGAGTCAAAATGATGAACGGAGCGTTCTGTAAACCATGTACCTTCACTTTTACGGAAGAAGTCGAGCATTGTCAAAGGCGGTATTATATGCATCTGTTTTGAAACCTCGTTTGATCAAATTTTGGCGTTATTAATCCTGAGTGATGAGATGAAGTCCCGATTTAGCTAAAGTGTAGAATAACTCCAAAAGTGATATTTTAATCAGCTGATGACAAATAGTGAAATTCAACTTATTACAAGCGAACGCCCCAGTCCAACTCCAGAAATCTTAACAGCCCTCAAAGCCGGAACCCCTGTGGATTCAATAGATTTGTACCAATTCAATCTAAAGCAAGTTGATTTCCGACAAGCTAACTTGAGTAAAGCCAAGCTATTAGGAGCTGACCTCAGTGAGGTGGTATTAAGTAATGTCGATTTGAGTGGAGCAGATTTGCGAGGCGCTAATCTGCAAGGAGCCGATTTGAGTGGGGCTAATTTGCAGGGAGCCTATTTAAACCGTGCTGACCTCCAACAAGCAAATCTCAGTGGCGCAAATTTGCAGGGAGCCAAACTCCAAGTAGCACGTTATGATTCACAAACGAAATGGCCTGAAGAATATAATTACAAAACTTCTGGAGCGGTAGGGCCGGGTGCTAATCTCAATGGTGCTTTTCTCAATACAGCTTCTTTACGAAATGCAGATTTACAAGGTGCTAATCTGCGTGGAGCCTACTTGAGTGGCGCTGATTTGACAGGAGCCAATTTACAAGGTGCTTATTTGAGTGGTGCCGATCTAACAAAAGCTTATTTGACAGGGGCTTGCTTACGAAATGCTCGACTGACTGGAGCCGATTTGCGGGATACAGACCTGCGAGCAACCGATCTCAGTGATGCAGAGATGGAGCATCTTCTAAGTATCGCTGGGGCAGACTTTACTCTTGCTCAAGGACTCACAGAAGCAACTAAAGCTATGCTTTTCAGCCGTCCACATTCAGAACTCGATGTTTGGAACGCCTATACCCGCACAACAACTCGTGAAAGTTTGAGTGTTTAAGCGTGCCGATTTTAGATTCAAGCTGCACTCCTTGTGGGCGAAATAAATCCAAAATTCGGTGTTGCGCTGACAACGCACTAAAGGTGCGACCCCAAATCCAATAATTATTTAATTATAGCACAAGCCTTGGTGATTAGGACATCAACAGATGATAAAACTTAGACACAAAAAGACTTTTCACCCAGTACCCAGTCCCTTGCTATAGTTGTTCTGTAGTGAGTTTACAACGGCTGCCAGTTCTTTTTCAGGAGCGCTAAAAATGTCGCGTATCCTTCGGAAAAACCGGGCGGATCAGGTAGGACATATTGTGGAAATTCTTTATACGATCGCCAAGGTTCCGAAGCATTATGCCGCAAATATAAAGCAGATTCTGAGGAACCTGGTAGTCGCCAAGTCATTTGACCAGCTTGTATATCAGTCACAAATGCCTCCTCATCTAGAAAAAGTTGATCTTTTATTCCAGATTTTGACAGATTAACCGGATATTTTAGTCAAATTTAAGGTAAAATAAAATATATACTATTCATCTGATAAGTTTTCTCACAATAATTGCATTGGGGACAAACCCAAGCCGCTATTGTGGCAATAAGTCTTCTAAAGCAGCTCCAACAACTCGGTGATCCTCATCCTGTCTGAGTTGGTTGAGGGCTACTTTGGCTTCTGGCTCATCAAATCGTTTGAGGGCATAGCTAACTCGCACGCGCATCCGCCAAGATTCATCATTCACCAACGTTAGGATCTGGGATAATGCCGCAGTATGTTGGCTAGAGTTAGCTAGTAAGCCAAGTGCATCAACAGAAGATTCCTGAACTGTGAAATCTTCATCTTTTAAACCCTGAACGCATATATCAAATAGTTCTTCAGGGCAATCCATTTCAGCGATCGCAGCCAAAATGCTCCGCCTAACTAGCCAGTGATCATCTTGATAATATGCCAAAACTAGATGAGAAACTGCAACTCTGCCAAATAGCGATAAAGAATTTGCCGCCTCAGCCCGCACGTTGGGAGTATCATCAAATTTCATAATTTGCATCAAAGCTGCAAAAGATTCCGCTGATTGTTGATTACCCAAACCTCTAGCCACAAAAGAACGCACTAAAAATTCTGAGTCATGAAGTTTACTCGTAAGCAGAGGAACTGCAACTTCTGATTCATAATCATTGAGGGCAGCGATCGCCTTCAAACGATAATGAAAATCTGGGTTCTTCAGTTCAGCTTGGATTTTATGGATTTCCATAAGTGCATTTGGTACAGCTATTCTTTATTTTAGGGCATGCCCCATGCCCAATACCCTATCCCCAAAACCAATGACTCAATTAAGCGAAACCGTTAAAGAATTAATCGCTAAAGCTAGAATTGTCAGCTTTGCTGAGTGGGAACAGTCCCATCCACAAGCAGCGATCGCTATATTTCAAGCTGCGGATGATGCTTTTCGCTACCTCAATGATGAAGATTTATTGCAGATTAAAACCTTGTCACCCGATAATTCTGAGTTGATTCCTGTTGCTCAATTGTTACGCGATCAGGCAGCCGAAATCGTTGATGAATCTAGGGAACAAGTTTTGGCAACTTATCCCGAAATTATCCAGCCTGGAGGCGGTCTTTATCCACCTGAACGTGCCCAAGCTTGCTGGCGAGATTTTTGGCATTTTCTCCGCTGCATTACTTATGGCATAGCAGGTGGTCACAGTAAATATACAAATCCCACAGGACTGCATTATATGAATTTGCTCTATCAGGAGTTACAAGTTCCATTGGATGCAATGGTTTTAGGCTTAAAAAGCATCAAGGCTGCTAGTTTGAAACGCTGCCAAGCCGATCAGCAGCAAACTCTTGCTCCCTATTTTGACCATTTAATTAGCCAACTAGCTACTTTCCAAATTCAATAGTATTTTTGTACTATAAAATTGCGCTCGCACTGTGCCAGTTGCGTAAGTCCTAATCAAGATCAGCTTGTGTAACTCGGCACACTTAATACTCTGGCTCAAGGAAATGTTATTCTACCATCATTTACATCCCAATTGCAAATCAAATACTAAAAAAAAGCTGAATTTTCTCTCAAGTATGATTTAACTTAACAAATTTTAATAAATATGGTTTCAGCATCGTATCACAATATGTAAAGGCAAACGATGCAAAAACTTAAAATCATCACGACTAATAAGGATTTAAAATCTCTATGTCCCCTACTTTTTCACCATGATGTAAAGTTTTTTAACATCTGCTGAATATCCTTCTCATAAAATTTTAGTTGTTAACTAGGAGATAGTTTGAATGGCTTTTGGACCAGCATCACGATTAGGGGTCGCTCTGTTTGAAGACACTGATACCATTGATCTGTGGCCAAATCGCTCTAATGAGGATGTTGAAACCGTAATTAGAACTGTCTACAAGCAAGTTCTAGGTAACGCTTATGTAATGGAGAGTGAGCGGCTTTCTGTTGCTGAATCCCAACTCAAACGGGGTGAAATTAGCGTTCGCGGGTTTGTGCGTCAAGTCGGGAAGTCGGAACTTTACCGTTCGCGGTTTTTTGATAGCACCCCTCGCTATCGGGCGATTGAATTAAATTTCAGACATTTCCTTGGTCGTGCGCCATTGGATCTAGAAGAAACGCGTACACACAGCACTATTCTAGATAGAAAGGGCTTTGAGGGTGAGATTGATTTTTATCTAGACAGCGACGAATATCAAGAAACTTTTGGGGAAAACATTGTCCCTTATATTCGGGGTTACAAAACCGAAGCTATCCAGAGTTTGGTTCAGTTTACCCACTTATTCCAACTGGTACGTGGTTCCTCTAGCAGCAGCCTGAAAGGTGACTTAGCTGGCAAACAACCAAAATTAAACAGCCTGCTAATTCAAAGCACGCCTACCCCTGTGGTTTCACCAGCCAGCAAGGGTGCTACATTCCGTAACCCAACATCTACTCCTCGCACTCGTCAAGGTGTAGGATCTGATGATGATGGTAAGGTCTACCGGATTGAAGTGACTGGCTACAAAGCAAATGTGGTAAATAACATTTCCAAGTTTCGCCGCAGTAACCAAGTCTTTTTCGTGCCATACAATAAGCTTTCACAAGAGTATCAACGGATTCACCAACAGGGTGGTACGATCGCCAGTATTACCCCTGTCAACTAAAGAATAGAAATTCGGGATTTAGAGATTAGGGATTGGGAAATAATTCCGCTATACTCAGTCTCTAGTCTTTTAATCCCCAGTGCCGATCGTTTTAGGATTTACGCAAAACTACACGCGCTTAGAAGCAGAAAATCATTCTTTTCGGCTGTAGTTTGCGTAAATCCCGGTCAATCAAAAGTTAGCCAAAGCGATCGCTAATCTGGAGTTTGACAAATTCCGCCGTCAGTTGTGATATACGAAAACATTTAACCCACTTTCACAAACTAAAGTTTTACAAAAGCTAGTCAGTAGCAAAAATAACTGACAACTGATGGGAAATTTTACCTCTATAAAGGGGTAGGATACTTGTAAATTTAATTTAATTAGCGTTTTTCGGGAGATACTTCAATGTCACTTTGGGTTATTGATTCACCTACTGTTGAGCTGCGTCCGAACACCAGCGAAAGTGAATTACAAACACTGATTCGGGCAGTTTACAAACAGGTTTTGGGTAATGCTCACTTGTTGGAAAGTGAGCGACTAGCCACAGCTGAATCGCAATTGCGCGATCGCAAAATCAGCGTCCGTGAATTCGTCAACATCGTCGCGAAATCAGAGATTTATCAATCCCTGTTTTTCAACTCTTCTTCGCAGTATCGGTTCATTGAACTGAACTTCAAACATTTTCTAGGACGTCCTCCTGCCGATCAAGCAGAAATTTCCGAACACGTCCGCATCTACAACGAACAGGGCTATGATGCTGAGATCGACTCCTATATCGATAGCAACGAATATCAGCAGAATTTTGGCGAGAATATTGTTCCCTATGTTCGCAGCGCAAACTCCCAAATCGGAATTAAAAATGTTACCTTTAACCGCACCTTTAGTTTAGCGAGAGGATTCGCTAGCAGTGATAGCGATCGTAAAGCCAAACTGATTGGCGATATCGGTTCTAATTTACCCACATCCATCAAAGCTCCTGCGGCTGGTTCTAGTGTCAACAGCACCGATAAACGCTTCTTGATTAAAGCTGTCAAAGGTGCAAGTAATCTCCGTACTCGTCTGGGCAACCTGCAATATGTAGTTAACTACAACCAACTGTCTGGACAAGTGCAAAACATTCATCGGACAGGCGGCAAAATTATCAGTATCACTGAAGTTGCTTAGATTTGTCTAAGTAGGAGGCTGGGGACTGGGGAAGGTGGGGCCCCCTCTGGGGATAAGGGGTAATGGGGACTGGGGAAAGAATAACAACTCTAAACTCCTAACTCCTAACTCTTGTACAGACGCGATTAATCGCGTCTCTCCCCACTCAGCACTCCCCAATGCAGTTGTAGTCAAGGAGGCTAACATATAGATTAAGAGAATAACTTTCTTTTTTGTCAAGATATCTCTTGGATTTTAAGCTACTTTTTTAAAATCACTTTTCTAATGGAAATTACTGAGTTTTTTGAACTTTCAATTGGACGATGGCGATCGCAGCGAAGCGCTCATCATTTAGCATTCGCCCATTTTGAAGAAGTATTGTCTAACATTGACATTGAGTCTCTATCCACCAACGATCCAGCAGTGGTAGCAATCTGTCAATTGCATAACACTGAACCCGCCAGTATTACTCACCCCTTTCGGATGACTTGGGAAGGTGAGTCAGACTGGGAGGATAAACCAATCTCTGGCAGTACTGTACTAGTACCAATTCCCGATGTCGAAAATCCTTCTAGAGGAAAACTCCTGCGGGACAAAGGCTACGCTGAAACAATTCCAGCAGTGGCTAAATATCATCTGAGTGACGATGGTATTTTTACCCTGCTAACAGAGTATGAACTCGCTGCTGCTGAGGAGCGAATTTGGTTTGCTAACCCAAATCTCCGATTTCGGGTAGCAATGATTAAAACTAGTGATGGTAAAGGTGTGACAACAGCTTCCTTTTCTTCAGAAATTCGTTCTTTGTCAAGTTCAACCAATTAGCAAATATCAGGTTAAAACATAAAAGGGTACAAGCTCACACCACTTGACGGCAGTTGCTCCACTTGGGGAGACCCCAAGACCGCACTGCCTCCTCTACTTGGGGAAACCCCAAGACCGCAGTGGCTCCTAAATTTATTTATGGAGATTGTTAATTTTGAATTTTGAATGCGTGAATTTTGAATTCGGAGCGAAGCGACGTGACGATAGCGCCCAGCGAATCTAGCACCAACGCTAGCGATTTGCTCACCTTAGCCTGTTGGATGGCAGGAGATTTTAGCAACTACAAGCAATCTTTTGCAAATCCGCAACTTTACGCCCACATTCACATTTTTTTTCGTCCTTTACCGATTGAATTTTTTTCTGGCATCGGTTTCTATTCGGAACAAGCTTATGACCACGATTTGTGGACACCCTATCGTCAGGGAGTACATCGACTAGTCGATTTGGGCGATCGCATTTATATCGAAAATTACAGCTTGAAAGACCAGATGCTTTATGCAGGTGCAGCTCGTGAATTAGATATCCTTAAAACCATCACCCCAGAAAGCATCGAACGGCGTTATCACTGTTCAATGGTTTTCCAACGAGAAGGTGAAATGTTTCGAGGTAGTGTCGAATCGGGTAATCAATGTCTGATTCAACGCAATGGATGCCAGACATATCTTGTCAGCGAAGTAGAAATAACCGAGCATACTTGGATAAGTCTAGATAAAGGTATGGATATTGAAACCCATAAGCAAATATGGGGATCTACCGCTGGCCCATTACAATTTGAAAAACGGGAAAGTTTTGCTGATGAATTACGTGCGGTGAGCGCCAGAAATGTTGATTCAGCTTGAATCTGTTAAAACCAAAATGTTGCCTCCACTGGCTGAAAAAAAAATGCGCTGCTGGATTCGCAGCCGCCATTTAATTTGTTCGGGTAACTTTTTTATATTCGAGACATTAGAATACACAACGATTGAGAGATTTTCTGAATGCGTTGCTTCTTTAGGAGGTACAGTAATATCCGTTGACCCAGTTAATAAAATTTGGATGGGCGATCATCGCCAAGTTATTTTATATCAGGCAAAAGCTAGTTTACATACACCTCATCATGATTTGAAACAATACTGGATAAAATACGGTGGTTTCTACACTAGATTTGATGAGCGTGCTTGAGAGTGACTATCCTGAAGAAATTCTTCTGACAGGCGTCTACACTTCAATTCAAAATTAAGTTTTGAATTTTAAATACTCCCCAAGGGGGTTGACGGCTAATTGTTAATGTCTAATTGCTAATTTCTCATTGTGATTAGCTGTTAGTTATTAACAGTTAGCCGTCTAAGTTTGTTAGAAAATGTAACTAAAAAATTCACCAAAACTTGATAAATTAATCCTGACCCAATAATTAGTAAATCATAAGTAGGGTGTGTTATGGCTTTAGCCTCACGCACCATGTTATCGATCTGTGTGTTAGGCACTTTGATTTATATTTTTTGTGACAAATCATCTTGAAATATGCGCCTAACACAACGCCAGTTGCTTCTCCCTTGGCGTTAGCCTCTCCCTTTGGGAGAAGGAGAGACGCTCTTGCTAGCTTGCTTCCCCGTTCGCGGAGCGTTCCGTAGGAAAGGGGTACAAGCCAGGGAACCCGTCCAACGCACTGGCTCCCCTACAGAAATTTTATTCTTAGTTTCCAAATTAGTTACTCTTACCCACACTAACCCAACTATGCAAATCTTCCTAGACGACGAAACCAGACGACGCCAATATCAAGCATTTCCCCAAACAGAACCCATCGAACTGTGGACTACTGCTTCAGTTGATGACATTGAAACTGTAATTCGAGCAGTTTATCGGCAAGTATTGGGTAATGCCTACATCATGGAAAGTGAGCGGCTCGTAGTTCCAGAATCCCAACTCAAGCAAGGCATAATTGATGTGCGTGAGTTTGTGCGTCAAGTTGCCAAATCAGAGTTATATCGCTCCAGATTTTTTGATAACATTTACCGCTACCGAGCAATTGAACTGAACTTTAAGCACCTGCTGGGTCGCGCTCCCGATGACTACTCGGAGACGATATATCACAGCAACATTCTAGATGAGGAGGGTTTTGAGGCGGATATTGATTCTTATCTTGATAGCGACGAGTATTTAGATGCCTTTGGCGAGAATATAGTCCCATATTATCGAGGTTATAAAACTCAAAAGGGCAAAAAGATATTGGAATTTACCAATATGTTACAACTGGTGCGGAGCAACTCTAGCAGTGATAAGAACTTAGCAACGAATAATGAACCTCAACTGGTGCGATCGCTAATTACCAACGCTCCTTACGGTAGACAAAAACTCACAGATATTAGTGCATTGCTGGCTGAAATATTCAAGCCCAAGCCAGAAACTGCTGCTCCAGTTAATACCTTTATTCCAACTCCCACAGCAGCCCAGCAAAGCTTGCAGCAAAAGATTCAAGAGCAAGAAAGCCAGATTACAACTTTGCAACAACAATTAGCAGACTTACGACCATTTGCCACTATTGGGACAACAAAATTTAGTAGTAGTTGGCAGTCTTCTAGTTTGCCCACCAGCACAGGTGAATATACATCTTTGCAACAGCAAGCTGACGCTCAAGAAAAACAGATTGCAGCTTTGCAAGAGCAAATTGCTGATGCCCGCCGATCTGCCACAATTGGCGAAGCCCGGTTGAATAAATGGCGCAGTCGCGTTTTTAATGGGTAATTTCTCTACTGTTTAGTTTATCGGGTGGGTTAGGCAAGTTTAACTCACCCAGCCCTCTCAATGCGAACAAATGAACTACTTTAGGAAAATTTGAAACTATTTCCCAGAATTAAATATAGCGGTTCTCATTATCTAAAAAGTTAGAAAGCTACAAACTCACTAAAGATTTCCTGATATTTTCCGAGTAAGCTTGAAACAACAAATAATCAGAAAGTGTCTGAATTGTTGTTCTAATAGACTTACAACTTATGAAAAAAGCTACTGCTTATCGATACCGTACTTACGGACTAATTGGGTTAATATCCTTAACCGCTGTATTAAGTACAGCTACATCTGCCTTAACACAATTAGCAGGCGATTCCCCAATTGGGCAAACTCCTATCCCTACTTCTAACTTAATCTGGCCAACTAAAGGGTTTATTTCTCAAGGCTTCCGCAAATATCAACATGAAGGAATTGATATTGCAGGGGCATCTGGAACTCCTGTTGTGGCTGCGGCATCCGGTACAGTTGTTAAAGCAGGTTGGGATAATTGGGGATTAGGAAATGCCATAACTATTAAACATCTTGATGGCAGCATTACTGTTTATGGCCACAATCGCCGTTTGTTGGTGAGCAAGGGTCAACAGGTCATTCAAGGTGAAATTATTGCCGAGATGGGATCTACAGGCAATAGTACAGCACCTCATCTGCACTTTGAAGTTCATCCAAATGGTCGAGTAGCAGTTGACCCCCTTCGTTTGTTGATATCCGTAACTGCAAGTGTTGGTTCCGGTTCTAAAGTTCAGCAAGTGGATAACCCGAACCGCCCAGTCTCGCCACCCCCAGTAGCAAATCAAATTTCACCTTCACAGCCAATTCCAATAGGTTTTGCACCTGTAAGCGGTGATACTAAATGCAATGGAGTTACCATCATTGAAGGTGAGACAGCAAGCATTCGTGTAAAAGTCTGTGAAGAAAATGGTCAGTTATTTTATATTGGGCAATTGAAGCAAGACCCAAACAAGCCGATAAAAATAACAGCTTTGAATATTGGTAAAAGCAGATATCGAGCAGATAATGGAAGTTTTTATTATTTAGTCACTCCAGAAAAAGTGGAAGTTTGGCGAAATGGCAGTCAGATTCGTTCTGACAGTTTTTATAGTTTAACGAAATCGCCTTGATATTCTTTCTACCTTACTTTGGTGAAGATGGTTATTTAAAATATCACTTTTTGTTATACTGGATTGTTAAAAACTTATACCAATTCAATTAATGATTGCAACATATTCTTGGGTAAAGACGCGATGAATCGCGTCTCTACAAATGGTCTATTTGTCGCATTCTTTTTTAAAATTGGTATTAGCTACTGTGCAGATTTTATTTCGCTTAGACTTCAGTTTTGAACCGCTTGATATCCCCTACCTACCAAAGGTTGAGGCAGGGGTATTACAGCGATTAGAAAAATTTTCAGTTTAAATACACTTACTAAAAGTTAAGTGTTAACTGAAGCAAGTGGTTGAGAGCCATTTGGTACAGAGCCATTATTTAGGATCGGCTGACGAGTTTTCAGGTCAAATTTGAAGCCATGTGGCAAAATATGAAGCTTTGCTCCACAAATCGCCAAAGACTCATCCTTCAAAATTTCGCCCATATTGTTATATGTAGCTTCTGATTCATCAACAATTGTAACCGCACCTTCACCAATTACTTCAATTTGGTTATCTATTACTACCATAGCGGTATTTTCGTCAATACCAAATCCCAAGACAGCAGGCTGTAGTATCAAAGCTGATATTAAACGTCCCAAGCGTCCCCGTTGGGAAAAATGCTGGTCAATTACTACCCCTGGTAAAAATCCCAGACCTGGGCCCATTTCGACAGTTTCAATCCGAGGATGTGTTTCTGAGTCGCCTTCCACAATCATAACGTCTGGCATCACAGCAGCTCCGGCACTTGTGCCTGCGATAACTGCGCCTTCAGAAAAGCGCTGGTGAATCGCCGTATCGATTTCGGTGTCCTTAAGGATGTTGGTAATACGAGCTTGATCTCCCCCTGTAAAAAATACCCCAGTTGCTTTACTAATAGCTTCCAATGCGGTAGATGAAGATGCATCTTCACGGGTTTCTGTATCAATGATGCGAACAGTTTCGGCTCCCAGGCGCTCAAACACTCTAATGTAATTTTCTCCCACTTCTCTTGGTAGTTCTGTGGCTGCTGTCAGAATTACAATATACGCCTTTGTACCTCCAGCGCGTCGTACAAAGTCCCGCAAAATTACAGAATCTCCCTCTTTATCTTCGGCTCCCCCAATAATTACTAACTGCCTTTTGATATTACTTTCCACCATGATGCCCCCTGGATTTGAGTTAATAAATCTCACTAAAACATGACAATTCAATGTATCAAATCATCCCTTTGATAGATTACTTGATAAAAGTAGGGTTAACATTTGCGTAGACGCATTCGCAAAGCGTCTTGTAGAGAAGCGGCTTGTCCTTAGACATCGCATTTAGACCAAAATATTTTTCCGAAAAATTATCTAAATTTTTCATTTACTAAATCAAATCTACAACGTCAAGTGCCTTTAGAAGTATTTCCTAAAGGCATTATTGGCTATATAGCAATCCTATTTGAATTGTGAAAAATATAGATTAGAAAACGAACTGCCTTTCTTTCCCTACGGGACGCTACGCGAACGCACAGCGTCTCGTTAGAGAAGGACGCAAAGGAAAGAAAGAAGAAAGAGAGATATAATTTTCACGAATGATTTAGGACTGCTATATTACTAATTGTCAATTGGAGAATTCTCGTGCAATGTGAGTAATTGGTATTGACCTAGCTAAATGCAATTTAGATATGCGATCGCAAGTCCTAATGAACCCGACTTCTGTAAAGTAAGTTAGTTAAGAAAAAACGTGCTTGTTCTAGTGGCAGATGTCTGGGTTTGCCTTGGTAGACAATTTGATACTCATTCATGTCTTCCCCATCTCCATGTCCAGAGATCAGCTTTTGGTGAAAAGCTTCGTCAGCTAGTTCTCGAATTTCATCTCTTAGAGCAGCTTGTGTGCTATTCATACTTTGCTGTCTTTTTATACTGTCTTTTTAATGCCCCACGTCCATTTATACAATTTTTGGATGAGTATTGCACCTTTCAAAGGTTATATCTTTGATTATTCATAAGGATGAATTGACTGTAATTGATTACTGGCAGAAGAATGGGGATTAAATTATGCCTTAAGATAGTTAAAAATGCTTAGTAATAGAGTTAGCGTGGGTTCTGATTAGCTCAGTGGCAAAGCCATCACTCTCCAAAATTAACCTGAGTCAATCTACAATCAGTAAGTCTGAGTAACTATAACTCAGCATTAAAATTTTAGGGTGTTTAGCTGAAGGTTTGTAATCAATGGTTCTACAAAAAAGCAGTGAATTAGTCCGCATTAATGCTAGAAGAACGGATGTATTCGATATTTTCAACTTCAAGCATTACTTTGGCCCCAACCCTTATTTAGATGTAGGGGCAGTAGTATTTGATTTTGCTCTAATTGACTCTAGAAAGCCTTTGCCCATTGAAGATTATATTGCCAGCATTGGCGATCGCTATCCAAATCTTCGCGATCAAACCTACGAATCTTATGCCCATCTCTTTGCCCAAGTTGTGTCTGAAGCCGGAAAATTGGACATGGATTTACACCTAAACCGCTGGAGTGTTAAGCCATATCCAAATCTGACGCGGATTAGCATCCAATCACTACATGAACGCACAACTAGAGAGGTAGTCTACTTTGTTTGGGATTGGTTTGAAGCCATTACCCAAGACGAAGACTTTGCCTTTGATGAGCAACTGGTGAGGTTGCAAGATAGATTTCGCGCATCTGTCTACGGTGGCCCCACAGTTTACGCCCTATTGCGAACAGCTTACCAGAAAGGTATTCCCGCCTTTTATTTGTGGGAAGAAGGATTGATGCAATACGGCTTAGGAAAAAAACACGTCCGGGGGGTAGCAACAACATTTAACTGTGATAGCCATCTAGATTCAGAGTTTACTACCCGCAAAGATGATTGTAAGGCATTTTTGAAAACCTTGGGTTTCCCAGTACCTGAAGGTAGTATTGTCTTTTCCGAAAAAGAAGCCTTGGCAGCAGCAAGAGAAATTGGCTACCCAGTGGCAGTTAAGCCAGTAGTGGGTCACAAAGGAATTGGCGTTACGGCTGATGTACAAGACTCAAAAGAACTGATATCTGCTTATAATCGGTCACTAGCAGCGATTCCCGAAAATCAGCAAACCCGAATAATTGTTGAGAAAAGCATCACCGGATCGGATTTTCGTTTGTTGTGTGTCAATGGTCGATTTGTCGCCGCCACAGAACGCCGTCCAGCATCAGTCGTGGGTGATGGGTATTTAACGCTTGCAGAGTTAATTCGCCAAGAGAACCGCAAACCTGCACGTTTAGACACGCCAACTTCGCCGATGAGTAAAATTCAGATTGATGAAGCGATGGAACTCTACCTAGAGGAACAGCGCTTATCATTAGACAGCGTGATTGAGAAAGAACGCACTGTTTACCTGCGTAAAGTTGCTAATCTTTCAGCCGGAGGTATGAGCATCGATGCAACCCCGACAGTTCATGATGACAATATTATCTTGGCGCAAGATATTGCCCAACATTTTCAGCTGACTTGCCTGGGAATTGATGTGATCACCAAAAGTCTTGCAGAATCTTGGAAGTCTAGTAACTTTGCCATCCTGGAAATCAACGCTGCACCAGGCGTTTTAATGCATCTTAAACCTTCTGTTGGTGAAAGTGTTGATGTGCCTTCTCATATTTTAGAAACCTTTTTTGAGTCGGGTACAGATGCCAGGATACCAATTATTACCTTTAACAAAATCTCGATTGAAGAACTACAAGCGACGATTGACCATATCCTTTTGCAAAATTCCAACTTGACAATAGGTGCTGTTTGTCGTGATGCCGTTTTTGTGAATCGCTCGAAAAAAGTATTAAGCAAAGATTATAACAGTAATGTTCAAACTTTGCTGCGTCATCCCAAACTTGATTTGCTAATTGCCGAGTATCCTGAAGAAATCCTCGAAGAACAGGGCATATTTTACCAGAATAGTAATATCGTAGTTTTGGATAATCCCACCGAAACTGAGATGATTTTGGTGCGAGATGTTTTCGATGGTTCGACTGTGGTGATTAGAAAAGGCAACGATATTTCTATTCGTCGCAAAGGGTTGATTGAAGATTATACTTTGGGTGAAGATGAACCGTTTACGCGAGTTTATTTGAAGGAAACTGGAGCAATTTTGTAAGTGAAGTAAATAGGGGATTGGGGACTGGGGAGCAAAGAGGCAGGGGAGCAGGGGAGCATAAGGGAGAAATAACCAATGCCCAATGCCCAATGCCCAATGCCCCATGCCCCATGCCCCATGCCCAGTTCAAGTGTTCCAAAGGTAGAGAAATTAAAGAGCGTAGAGTCAGCTAAACTAAAGAAGAAATTGCTTAATAAGTTTTTATAATTCTCTTATGAGTACTGATTCACCTGTTAATTCTCCCGAAAAACCTGAATCCACATTCGGGAAGCGTGTGAGAAACTTTTTAATTGTAATGGTAGCGATCGCTCTTAGCGTTTCCCTCGTTTTAGGATTGCGAACTGAAACAACCTCGGCAACTCTAGCCAAGTTAAGCGAGACTTCCACACCGTTAGAAGTAGCCGTCAGCAACGGCAAACCATCTCTAGTAGAGTTTTATGCTGATTGGTGTACTGTCTGCCAAAAAATGGCACCAGATATCACTCAATTAGAAACAGAGTATGCTGACAAGATGAATTTTGTCATGCTGAATGTAGATAATACCAAATGGCTGCCAGAAATGCTGAGATATCGGGTGGATGGGATTCCCCATTTTGTATTTTTGAGTCAGCAAGGAGAAACCATCGCTGAAGCGATCGGCGATCAACCCCGGACGATTATGGCTAGTAACTTAGAAGCTTTGGTTACTGGTTCCTCTCTCCCTTACGCTCAAGCTAGCGGCAAAGTTTCTAAATTTTCAGCCCCAGTAGCACCAACGGCAAATCAAGATGACCCCCGCAGTCATGGCAGCCAGGTGGTAAATTAAAATAATTCGTAATTCGTAATTCGTAATTCGTAATTCGTAGTTAAAGACTGTTATGTAATGGGATATTCTATGTAAGAGATTGCCGCTTGAGACGCTTGTGAGCATACATTAATTCGTCAGACCTAGCGATTAGTTGTTCTAATGACATATTGCTCTCTGGTGAGTAACGCTCTATGCCGATACTCATCGAAAGTTTATAGCTACAGTTTTGCTGTTGATTAAAGCTGGCGATATTTGCTTGTAGACGCGCTTGGATACTATCAGCGTCCTTAAAGTAGCTAGAGATGAAAACAATGAACTCATCTCCACCTAAACGGGCAACAATATCTGAGTTCCGAAAACTTTGCTTAAGTAATCGACCAGCATCAATAATCAACGCATCTCCAATGTCATGACCAAGGGTGTCGTTAATCTGTTTTAGTCCATCTAAATCAATGAACATAACCCAGCAAAACACTTTCATGCGGTGAGCAATTTTCAATTTCTGTGCAGCCATTAGGAAGAAACCACGCCGGTTATACAAACCTGTTAGTTCATCAGTGAGCAATAATTGTCTTCCTTCGATCTCTGCTTGTTTGCGGTTGCGAACTTCCTGAATGAGTTCCATTTGAGCGATCGCCTGACGACTTAGGCGGCGCAGTGCATCTAACTGCTGGTAACTTAGATGATGAGGAATGGTATCCATCACACACAAAGTCCCAATTGGAAGACCATCAGGCGTAATTAGAGGGACACCAGCGTAAAAACGAATTTTGGCATTACCTTTGACTAAGGGGTTGTTCTTAAAGCGATCGTCTTTAATGGCGTTGGGAACCACTAATATATCCTCTGGTTTAAGAATGGCGTGGGAGCAAAAACCCCAATCTCTGGGTGTTTCGCTACTTTTTAGTCCAATCTTAGACTTAAACCATTGGCGATCGCTATCAACTAAGCTAATTAAAGCAATTGGAGTCTTACAAATGTAGCCAGCAATAGCAGTTAGGTCATCAAATGCTTGTTCGGGTAGGGTATCTAGAATATTGTAGTCTGCCAGCGCTTTAAGCCTTTCTGCTTCATTGTCAGGTAGAGAAACACCTTGGATTTTCACAGATGAGTGTCTAAGCCTTAGCCGGTAAAGTCTGGGATGCTGGAAATTTCGGAACAACCGCAGCATTACCTTTCTAGCAACAAGGCTGGGTAACATAAATATCTCTGCAACGAAAATCAACATTCGGTTGAATATACAGAAATATTTTATTACATAATGTTCTTCATGCCTTTGGTTTGCTCTGTTGTTCATGTCACCCAGCTTTCCCTGTCAAATTCCCTAAGTATCTACATACTTACAAGGTCTTTTGCCCAAAGGAAGCTTAAAAAATATCAATATTAGCAAAAAATTATCAAAACTTATTATATTGTTAGAGTTATTAATCATGGATTAATGTTTTTGATACCACTATATAGCAGGGGACTGGGGACTGGGGACACTTCGAGTGAGCTTCAGTGCATCGCTGGGGGCTGGGTGAAAAGTCTTTTTGTGTCTAAGTTTTATCATCTGTTGATGTTCTAATCACCAAGGCTTGTGCTATACATACATAAGTTCTGAGGGTTAGAAACCGATTTGGAGAACTTCTTCTCACAATTTGCTTGAGCGATCGCTTAACTTTGCAGCACAGTCTTGCTCATCTCTGCACGTCTACGCAGAGATGATACGATGTCCGGTTAAAGACTTATCATTAAGACCGCTTCTGCCTCCTGCCTCCTGCCTTATCCCAACTACAAATATTTACGCCCACCTACTTAGATTCGGGAATTATAACTAATTAGCTGGACAGGATCTGAGATGCTAAATCTCTGAACACGGTGGAATAATTTTCTCTACCTGGACTAATTTCCAGCATTACATCAAGCTCAAACTACTCTTTATACGACTCCAAAATTCCACTGCGAATCATTAGTTGTGGCCAAAACAACACAAAAAATGCCATCCACGTTCCTATAGGGATGGAAACAAGAACTGTTAGCCAAATAGTTTTAAATAGTAACCAGCTACCACCAATTAGTGTTACACCTGTGAGAACTATAGACCAGGGTTGACACCACCAAGGTTTGTAGTTCCAAGGATTTATGGGCTTTTGTTCAGACATTAGTTTTATTTAGTCAAACTCCAAATATTCCTTTAACAATTATGAATTATTTTGACATATTAAGTTTTATCGTACTCTATTTTTCCATAGTCAAGTTTGATAATTCGGTCTGCTAAATGAAAATAGCGATCGTCATGGCTAATCACCAGCACTGTTTTACCCCGCGATCGCAGTTCTGGGAGAAGTTGAGTGTAGAATATTTTCTTGAATACTGGATCTTGATCGGCTGCCCACTCATCAAATAGATAAATTGGTCGATCTTCCAAGTAAGCTGTGAGTAAAGCTAGCCGTTTCCGTTGCCCTTGAGAAAGAGCAGTGGTAGAAATTTGTCCATTTTCAACTTTCACTTTCTGGTCTAGTTGCAGTTGTTTTAAATATTTTTTGGCTTGAGCGTCCAAGTGAGAATTTTTTAATCCTAAAAGTTCTTCAAATAAATAAAAGTCGGAAAACACCACAGAAAAATGCTGGCGATACCATTCTCGATTTTCTTCGCTAATTAACTCGTCATCAAACCAGATTTCACCGTTCTCTGGGAGATAAAGCCCAGTAATTAGTTTAGCTAATGTAGATTTACCGCTACCATTACCGCCGACAATGAAGACTAATTCTTCAGGATAGAGTGTCAAATCTATGGGGCCAAAAATAAAGCTATTGTCTTCTTGGTCTGTGTAGTAAGTGTGGATAACACTTTGAAACTTCAAGCTGTGCCAGTTATATTTCAAAGCAGGTGGAACAGTAGATAATTCAGTTCGACTAGCTAGAGATAAACCCAGTGATTCGATTTTTTGTAAGGCAATACTGGCTTTGCTTAATAAAGGAAGTTTACTGATGATGTTATCCATTGGTAACACCAAGTAAGTGAAGGTCAAAATGTAGCCAGAGAGAGTTTCGGGATTGATGGTAAGTAGATTAGGCAGTATAAACAGTACAAAACCGAGGGCAAAAAAGAATATGAGTTGACCCCAGCTTGAAGTTATGGCAAAAAGGGTTAGACCGTTAACATTGTGATGACGGAATTCGTTAGCAGTTGATTGCAGTTTTTGTTCTAAAAAGTCTTCACGCCGCTTGTAGTTGAGTTTGAGTTCCTTAACTCCTTCGGTAATGGTGCGAAAATGTTTAAATAGATGATCTTCATCTTCACGAGCTAGAGTCAGCAATTTTCTTCCTCTGTTGAGTAGCCACTGACAACTAGCGATCGCAACTACTGAAATACCACAAACCATCAGCAATACTAACCAAGAAAGCCAGGTTATATATGTTATACAACCCAAGACGATCGCTAAATTAATAAAAATGAAAGGCATCTGATAAACAGCATTAGCAACTGCCTGAATATCTTCTGTTAAAGTTGCTAATAATCGAGGATTCCCTAAGCGTTCTAGATGACTCAATTCAGAAGCGAGAATCTGGCGACTCAAATGCATCCGTAATTGTAAGACTGCATTTTGAGAAAGACGAATCAGCATCATTTGAGAAATGATACTGGTAATTAGTGCAACTATTGCCAGCCCCGCAAAACCCCAAATTATTGATGTGAGGCGAGAAGCACCACCGCTACTTGCAGCATGGCTAATTAAGGCAATCAAGCCAGCACTACTACCGCCACTCAAAAATCCGGTAGCGATCGCGATCGCTACCATCGCATAAGAACGTGTTAACAACCACCGTATAATCAATATTTCAGCCTTAAATTTCTCTAATAATGTTCAAAAGCACATTTCTCAAGTCCTGAGTGTCTATTTTGAGCATATTTTTCTAGATATTAACTATGCTCATAAAATGCTCACCTTATTTTTGCTATCCCAGTTGTCTCACCATATATATCCTAAGTTCTTCAAGTAATACTCTAACAACTTGGGACAACCAATCTCTACTCCGAGCTCTCCAGAGCGTGGTTTAGGATCTGTGACTTTCCCACAATCTCCTTAGTTTTCTAAGTAAAAGTATCCTAGACTACAAAAATTTGGCTAGATCGCACTTCAAGAAATGACGGTCGAGTGATTCTTTGGAATTTAAATCTTAATGATTTATTAGAACAGGGTTGTACCTTAGCAAATAACTATCTACGCACCAATTCTTCTATAACTTCCGAGATTCGTAGTCTCTGTAAGATACCAGAAATTGCTCCAAAATTACTTATTGAGCAAGGAAGAGATTTGGCACGCCAAGGAAATTTGGAAGGAGCGATCGCCAAATTTCAAGAAGCTCGAAAACTAGGTCAAACTTTCGATTTTGACTCGAAGGATGAAGCAAAACGTTTATCTGACGCTTCTACACAATTAGAAACAGGATTGGAAGCAGCAAAGTACGGAAAACTCAAAGAAGCAGCCTATGCTTTTAAAGCGGCAATTGCTCAAGATCTTGCCTTTGGTAATTCAGGTATTGAACCCGATCAAGAAGCAAAGCGCTTATATGCTCTAAACCTTGTGGGTACTTCCCAACGATTAGCAGAAGGGCTAAAAGTAGCAAAGCTGGGAAACCTGGTAAAAGCAACTGAGACTTTTCAAAAAGCGATCGCTCAAGATCCGGCCTTTAATTCAAAAGTTAAACGTGACAAAGAAATAGACCGCTTAAAAAAAGCAGCCGAGGATTTCCAAAAAGAGATCAAGCAAGTTCCTACCTTGAATTCAAAAGTTGAACGCAATATAAAAATAAAGGGCTTATACGATAACAGTAATCTCAAAAAACTAATTCAGGACTATCAACGAACAAATCCCAAAAAAATAATTCAGTACTATCAGCAAGCAAAAAAACTTTACCTACCAATTGAATTTTCTACCCAAACTTGGGATTTTCTATGCAATGATGACACTACTAAGGGCCAATATGCTAAAGCGTGTTCACAAATAAAGTGAAGACGATCGCTTCGACTTAACTCTGTATAAAGAGTAACAATCTTGATGGGCACGACTTTCGGCTTAATTGTCATACGGTAGCTAGATCCCCCAGTCTAACGGGGCGACAGCGCACTGTTCGCGCAGCATCTCGTAGAAAAGTATCTCGAAGATTCTTCTCTCTACTACGTTATACTCAGAATTACAGTTTCAAAAAAGTTGTACATGGCGGGAAATATCACGGTAAGCTAATTGGAATTACAGCTGATTGTGCCAGTAGATTGTCAAGTTAGCTGCTCAGTTTTCCGGGGTAAAATTTGCGATGACTGTGAATTTAAAGTCTTTAGAGAACCAAATTAATGTAGTGGGCGATTCCAAAACCGCTTCTACTGCTCAAGGAACCCGCTACGTTCCTTCGCACTATCGACGCATTCTGTGTATTTTTCCTAAGTACAGCCGCTCTTTTGGTACTTTTCATTATGCTTACCCACTCATGGGTAATGTCCGAGCTTTTATGCCACCCCAAGGTATTTTAATTGTGGCTGCCTACTTACCTATAGAATGGGAAGTGCAGTTTATTGATGAGAATGTCAAATCAGCAACGAGGGCTGATTATCAATGGGCTGATGTGGTAATTGTCAGTGGAATGCATATCCAAAAACCACAGATTAATCAAATTAACGAACTTGCCCATCGAGCGGGGAAAATTACAGTTGTGGGTGGCCCCTCGGTATCTGGGTGTCCAGAATATTATCCTGAATTTGACATTTTACATTTGGGCGAATTGGGAGATGCTAGCGATCGCATGATCGAATATCTAGACCAAAACTCTCAACGTCCCCAAGCGCAAATTCGCTTTGAAACCAAGGAACGTTTACCTTTAACAGAGTTCCCCACACCAGCTTATCATTTGCTGAATATCAATGATTATTTCTTGGCAAATGTCCAGTTTTCTAGTGGTTGCCCTTATCGCTGCGAGTTTTGCGATATTCCCGAACTCTATGGCAACAGCCCTCGGATGAAAACACCAGAGCAAGTAGTCGCCGAGTTAGATGCAATGCGACAATCTGGCAATTTGGGGGCAGTGTATTTTGTCGATGATAACTTTGTTGGCGATCGCCGCGCCGCGATGAAGTTACTTCCTCATCTGATTGACTGGCAAAAGCGCAATGGCTATCCCATCCAGTTTGCTTGTGAAGCAACGCTCAACTTAGCTCAAAGTCCAAAGCTGCTGGAAATGATGCGCGAAGCTTATTTCTGCACAATCTTTTGCGGTATTGAAACACCAGAACCAAATGCCCTCCATGCGATTTCCAAAGACCAAAATCTGAGTATGCCAATCTTAAAAGCAATTCAGGTTTTAAATAGTTATGGTATGGAAGTAGTATCAGGAATCATTATCGGGTTAGATACAGATACACCAGAAACAGCAGACCGAATTATCGAGTTTATTCGGGCATCGCAAATTCCCATGTTGACAATTAACCTACTTCATGCATTACCTAGAACTCCATTATGGCGGAGATTAGAAGCAGAAGGACGACTTATCTTTGATGAAAGCCGCGAATCAAATGTTGAATTTTTGATGCCCTACGAGCAAGTTGTTGAGATGTGGCGGCGCTGCATTACAACTGCTTATGAGCCAGAATTTTTATATCAGCGGTTTGCCTACAACATGGAACACACCTATCCAAATCGGATCGAAGTCCCTAACAGCCCAGCTCGCACTTCTGGGGCCAATATTCGCAAAGGTTTAACTTATTTAGCTAATATTTTGCTGCGGATAGGCATATTTAGTAACTATCGTCAGACTTTCTGGAAAATGGCCAAGCCAGCACTGAAAGCAGGTAATATTGAAAACTTGGTTCATGTTGGACTTGTGGGACACCATTTAATTAAGTTTGCCCAAGATTGCGCCAAAAATGAAGAATCAGCTTCATTTTATTCGCAAAAAATTATTACGAAAGTTCGTAGCTAACGTCACAATTAAAATCAGTTTTGAGAGGCTGAAAGTCTGTTAAAAGTAAGTCTTGATCTCTAGAAAAGTAACCTGAAAGACACACTCGCGATACTTCTTTGGAAAGACGCAATCATACTGCTACCTACCTAAGATTATAAGGGTTGAAAGCCCCAAGTGGAGGAGGCAGTGCGGTCTTCTCCCAAAGGGAGAGGCTAGCGCCTTTCCTTCGGAAGGCTACGCGAACGCGGAGCATCTCGTAGAGAAGAGGTCTCCCGAAGTGGAGCAACTGCCGTCAAGTGGTGTGGGCTTTTGCTTGATTTTTTAGGGGTTATTTTTCGTCTTCTTATACCCCCTAAACGCTTACAGCGCTCCTTAGTAAGTAAGTCGGCGGAAAAATTTATAGTTATGTAACAAAAAGTTAAGGAGAATGG
>NZ_JAVRBM010000007.1:0-63903 GCF_034531255.1 Nostoc sp. ChiQUE01b
TGGGCATTGGGCATTGGGCATTGGGCATTGGGCATTGGGCATTGGGCATTGGGCACTTGTACTGAGCGTAGTCGAAGTATTGGGCATTGAGTATTGGTTATTTCTCCCTCATCTCCCTCATCTCCCTCATCTTCCCCATGCCCCATTCCCCATTCCCCATTCCCTATCTCATATTCTGCTTTTTCTCAGCTTTGGGATCGCGGGTGGCGACGGCTGCTAGTTCTGCATCTAACAAGGTGCGTCCTGTGGCGGCGAGATAAACATCATCGAGGCTGGGGCGAGATTGGGCGATACCAAATATGGGCAAGCCCGCAGTATTCAGCGCTTGCTGTATGTTAATCAGAACATCATTCTGAGGTGTCACTACCAAGTTGAGCGAATTACCTTGAGCACTGTTGATGATGATTTCTTGGACAAAGGGCAAAGGTTTCAAAAGGTTTTTAGCTGTTTCAGCTTCCTCAATCGGGGAAAATTCGCGGATGCGCAAGGTGATGCGATCGCCCCCTACTTGATCTTTTAATTGTGATGGTGTATTACTTGCAATTACAACGCCACGATCTATAATTGCCACGCGATCAGCTAAAGCGTCAATTTCTTCTAAGTAATGGCTGGTAATTACTACTGTCGTCCCAGAGGCGCGTAATTTTCTCAGGAAATCCCATACCACAAAACGAGTCTCTATGTCAAGCCCCACAGTTGGCTCATCTAATACCAAAACATCTGGTGCATGGAGCAATCCAGCAGCCAAGTCTAGGCGCTTGCGTAAACCGCCTGAGTAGGTTCCTGTCTTTTTGTTGGCGTATTCTTGCAAACCGAGTAAATCTAATACCGTTTCAATACGCTGTTTGGCTACTGCGCTTGGAAGGTGATAAAGTGCTGCTTGCAATTGCAGCAGTTCTTTTCCAGTCAACACCTTATCTATAGCGACTTCCTGAGCTACGTAGCCTAGTCGTTGTCTTGCCACTTTCGGATTATCTAACACAGAAATGCCAGATACTTCGATTTTGCCAGCATCCGGTGTGGTCAGCGTACACAAAGCACGCAAGGTAGTAGTTTTCCCAGCACCGTTGGGGCCTAGTAAACCAAAAATTTCTCCTGGTTCTACCTGAAAGGAAACATCTTGGACGGCAACCACTGTACCGTAACGTTTTTGCAGATTTTGAATTAAAACGGCGGGAGCCATGACAGCCGATCCCCAACTATACAAATCTCAATAAAGTCTATCTTCATTGTAGAAGGTAGAGAGCTAGGAAATAGCGCATCAGCGAAAATCTGTAAACAAGTTCGCTTTATGCGCTATGCTGCCAAAAATTTTTAATTATTCTAAACAAGTTGGTTGATTGCGTTTGTAGCGAAACAAACCAAATACTACAGTAATTAATCCTAAACCTGAAAGATTTGCAGGCTCTGGAACCTTAATACGAGTGGGACGCTTAGGCGGATTGTAGTACTTAATTGGGACATCTGGCAGATCGCCATTAAATAAATAGTTGTGAGACTCGCCATTTCCTGTCAAAGAAGCTACTACTACATTGCCGTTAATTTGACCGTTATTGAAATTGAAATTAGCCAAGGGCGCAAGAATACTACCTTGGATGCCAATTCCACTAGCAGTTAGGTTTGTTGCTTCATAAAAGTTGTAGATTACTTTTTGTTTATCTGCGCCAATGATATTAAACCCAAAATTTTGCAGTGAGACATCCTTACCGCTGATATTGACAACGATAGTTGAATTTGCGTCCCCCTTAATTTCAAAATAGTTTGTCTTGGAGACAGATGAGCCTGCAAGATTAAAAATATTGAAAGCAGTACCACTGCCACTAAGGTTAATAGCACCCCAAGGTTGAACTGTTGTGTTACCAGTGGGAGTTAAGGTTGCCAAATATTCAGATAGTCCTCGCAGTTCTTTCCCTGCTTCGTTGAAGTCGATGGGATTACCCTTGCTGAAAGTTCCTTGGGGAAATCCTACATTGTTGGATACATTGGCGCTGCCTCCATAGACAGCATTACCGTGGTAGACTTGACCATTGCTCAGAGTTAAATTCTGTCCAGCGACTACTACGTTGCCGCTATTGTCAGCAAGTCTGCTTCCAAGTCCGCCGACGAAATTTATGTTACCGCCAGCAGCAACTTTTCCTTCAATATCTGTATATTTTTGAGAGATATCTCCCAAAACAAATACATTGTAATCAGAGGCAGCGCCAAACTCAACTGCATTCGCTCTTGCTGAGAAACCCACCGCTAGAGTGACTACAATCGGAGCTGCTACTAACCCTGTATAATATGTTTTTGATTTCATCTTCTAGTTTAGGAATCATCAAGACGATCCTATGGGTATAAATTAAAGATTGTACAAGTTTACCAGGTATTTTTATTGAAGTTTCACACTAGTATAACTACTGTATATTTTTCCCCAAATCATCCGAAAAACCGCACATTTACTATTGACTTCATAAATTAAACTTTTATGAAAATCAGGAGTTATAATATAACGTTATTTCACAACCTTCAAACTTTTGAGGCTAATATCATTGCAACCGCTAATAAATCCCCCTATAGCCTGGATTTGTTGTAGGTATTCAAGGACGGATTCGGTGATGACTTCTCCCGGCATTAACACAGGAATTCCTGGGGGATAGGGACAGACGATTTCAGCACAGATCCGTTTATTGGTTTGTATCAAAGGTAGTATTTCACTGACAGCAAAAAAAGCTTCACGGGGAGAAAGTTGTAAAGCATAATCCAGTGTTCTGTCTAAATTTTGCCAAACCTGGTTTTTAAGAGTCAAGTTGCCTCGGCGATATTCTTTGGCGAGGGTGTTGAAACCTTGCACTAATTGTTCAATATCGGCTGGGGTGTTGCCCAAACTAATGATAAAGGTGAGATGTTGTAGTGAAGCGAATTCAGCAGTAACACCTAATTTCTCATCGAGAATTTCATCTGCTTCAAATCCGGTTAAACCTAAACCAGAAACTGTGACAGTTAGTCGCGTTTTGTCTAAAGCTACAAAGCCGGGAGATTCCGCCAACCGAGGCATTTCCAAAACTGATAATCCAGGAATTTGACTGATTCTGGTTCTAGCTTCTTGGGCAAGTTGCAAAGTGCGAGACATCAGCATTTTTCCGTGGAGTGCCATTTGCTGACGCGCTGCATCTAAAGAAGCTAAAAGTAAATAACTAGGACTGGTAGATTGTAAGAGTTGCAAAGCTTTACTGATGCGATCGCCATCTATCCTGTTACCTTGAACGTGCAACATCGATGCCTGTGTCATCGCACCGAGTACCTTATGGATAGATTGTACAGTTAAATCTGCACCTGCGGCTAAAGCTGGAGTGGGTAATTCGGGATGAAAGGCAAAGTGTGCGCCGTGGGCCTCGTCTACGAGTAGAGGGATATTATATTGATGTGTGATGTTGGCGATCGCACTCAAATCTCCACAAACACCGTAATATGTGGGGTAAACTGTCAACACTGCTTTGGCGTCGGGATGTTTTTGGAGTGCAGATTGTAGGGTATTGGGGGTGATGCTGTGGGCAATATCTAAAACTGGATCGTATTCAGGATTAAGAAAAATTGGATAAGCGCCGGAAAGAATTAAGGCAGCGATCGCAGAAGAATGTACATTGCGAGGCAGAATAATTTTGTCACCCATGCCACAGGTAGCGAGAATTGCCGCTTCAATCCCACAGGTAGAACCATTGACAAGGAACCATGTTTGCGAAGCGCCAAAAGCTGCTGCTGCTAGTTGTTGTGCTTCTTGAATAACGCCTTGGGGTGCAAAGAGATTATCTAAATCTGCTAATTCGGTTAAATCAGCGCGAAAGACAGCTTTACCAAGTAAATCAGCCAAGGGTTGAGAAATTCCCTCACCTAGTTTGTGTCCTGGGGTATAAAAAGGAGCGTGGATACGTGCTGCATTGGCTTTTAAGGCGTCTAATAAGGGTATTTGGTTTTGATTGAGCATTTGGAGAAAAAGAACCGTTAATGGGACTTAGACAAAAAGTAGCCAGAAAAAAGCCTCAAATTTATATACAGAGAGACTTTGACATCGTTTTGTCTAGTTTCTTGATATATCTGGGTTTCAAGCATTTTTGAGCATTTGGTGTATTTTTCTTGCCCTGTATGGGTTTGAGGGTTGTTTGTGCCTCAAAAATGTTTAAGTCCCGTTAGGAGAGAGGAATGGAAGTGAGGTCTGAGTGTATTGCATCCAAATCAGAAACGCTATATTACTTTGTATAAATAGCTGATTATTAGCGTAGGCGTAGCCCGCTGTAGGCATCGCCTTTTAGAAAAAAAGTTTTTGGTTTACTGTTCAGGGTTGAGAAAAATTGGTATTGCACGCAGAAGCGCAAAGGACACAGAGGAAGAAGAGAATCGTTACACACAATGCTATGCTTGCGTTAAAATCCGTAAGTCCTGCGTGGCTGACTAGATGAGACCTTATCATCAAATCCCAATTTTTGAGTGTGGTGAACCGCTAGTAGCGATTCCTTTAGAATTGTTTGCGGTGGAATCTCCCCATCCTTATGAAAAATTAGGTGCGCCTTATGGCGATCGCTCTCCTTATTATCTCCGTCAAAGCGTTATTGAAAACTTGCTCCAAGCGCAAAATTATCTTAATCTCCTGCATCCTAACTGGCACATCCAAATCTTTGATGCTTATCGCCCGATCGCAGTCCAACAGTTTATGGTAGATTACAGCTTCGCCAAAGCAGTGCAGGATAGGGGACTGACTGAAGTGGAGTTATCCCCAAACCAACGCCAAGAGATTTGGGAAGCGGTTTATGCAATTTGGGCTGCACCAAGTTTGGATGAAAAAACTCCCCCTCCTCATAGTACTGGTGGGGCGGTAGATGTAACGCTAGTAGATGATGCAGGGCAAATAGTAAATATGGGTTCGCCAATTGATGAAATGTCAGAGCGATCGCATCCTGATTATTATGCCAATAGCGATCGCTCACAAACGCAAAAGTATCATGTTCACCGTCAGCTATTGCGAGATGTAATGTTAAAAGCCGGCTTTCAACGCAATCCTAGAGAGTGGTGGCATTTTTCTGTTGGCGACCAGATGTGGGCTTGGCTGAATAATCAATCTAATCCAGCCAATCCTGTCACCGCACGTTATGGGCGTCTTCCATAGATGCGTTATGCATCTTGAGGATTTAACTCTCTTAACTCCTCGGTGGTATAAGTACCAATTGGAGTCCAAACTAGATAGGGAAGAAGTAACAGCGCCGCCATTAAAGAAATTGGTAAAACGCAGATTGCCAAAACAACGGCTAAAATCAAACCGATTAGCCCAAGAATTTCCCCGGTTTTGAGACTGCGAAATCTCAACATTAGAGGTATGTAGGCAACGGTGATAATTTCTACCACGAGATACAAAGCCATTAATAGCCAAGTAATTAGGCTGACGGGGTTTTTTTGCCAGACAATATTAGCTGAAGCTGCACCACTGATAAAAATCACAGTCCAAATGACCGGAATCAGCGGCTCAAAAACTAGCCAGCGAGGGCGACTTAATTGTGCAAACCATTTAACATCACGCGGCGTAATCAAGAAACTCCCAAGGGCGATGAAGAAAGTTACAGCCCCAATTATTATCCAAGATGGAATCATAATGCACTCAAGTTTTGTGTATTTTGTCAAGTCATACACTGCAAGTTTGACAATTTAGGCTCTATGTTTAATCATTCCCTGGTGCGAATCTTAGACCAATCTGAAAAGAATTGTCACCGATGGATTTACAAAATCCAAATAGAGAAAGCAATTCCATAATACTTTTGACTTTTGACTCCTTCGGAGTTCGCCAGTCGCTCATGGGGGAAACCCCCAAGACCGCGCTGGCTCACTTTTAGCTTTTGACTTCCGCCTGCGGTACTAGGCATCTTGAGGATTGAGACTCATCATCTGCCAAGTGGTATAAGTACCAATGGGACTCCAAAGCAAATAAGGAACTAGTAATAGTGCTGCCCAACCAGAAAACCCTAAGACTGCAAGTATCAATAAAACATCAATAATCAAACCTGTGCCACCAAGAATTGTACCCACTTTCAGACTGCGAAGCTTAAACATTACAGGCGTATAGGCAATGGTAACAATTTCTAATAGCAGATATAAACCCATGATTAACCAAGTTGAGGTGCTTCCTGGGTCTTTTTCCCAGACAATATAAGCTGACCAAGCACCGCAAATAAATATTACAGTCCAAATAATCGGAATTGCACCCTCAAAAGTTAGCCATCTCGGTCGTTGTAAACGCTTGAACCATTGGCGATCGCTAGGCGTAATCACGTTCGCGGCTAAAGCAACCAAGAAAGCCACACCCCCAATCACCATCCAAGATTTAATCATGCCCGTTAGTCCCTTACAAGCGCTATCTATCGCTTAATATCACTCTTTATAGTGTGATTTTGTCAATTTAATTGCTAATTACTCATCATCCCTGAGTTTGAACCCTTCACATCGTTTGGCAGGATTTTCAATTATGGGCATTGGGAATGGGGCATTGGGCATCGCTATCGCTTTGGAGGCGTTGGCGTAGCCCGCCGTAGGCATCGCTTTATGCAATAACTCTATTGTTTTGAGCTAGAAGAGGCAGAAGGGTAAAACCCTTAAACCTATGTAATTGTTCGTGAACGGAGTTATAGATGTATCTATACTCCGTTTTCTTGTTGAGTAATTGGTAGCCTACTATAAAGTGTTATCCACATCTCTTGAATCCTCCTGCTGTTCCTCAATTTCTAAATCCAGAGCAAACATCAAAGCTTGTTTAATTTTGAGTAATGTTTTATCTGGCAGTTCGCCCAGTTTACGCTCCAGTCTTGCAGCAGGAATTGAACCTAGACCTTGAACATTAGCAACAGAGCCTTGTCGTAAAAAACGCAATGCAGGCAGTTCAACTTCGTATGCGCTACCCCGATTTTGCGTAGTTACTGGTACATAGAGAACTAAAGCACGGGGTGGAGTGGGATCATAGCGAGACACAACGACCACAGGACGCGTCTTGGCTGCAAGTCCTAAATCGACCAGCCAGACTTCACTAGGTTTCAGGTTCATCAATCAAATCCAATACTTCTTGTTCAACCACTCTCGAACGAAGAATATCTAGAGCATCCTGGTCTGCCAGTTCAATAATCTCTACAAGGCATTGCCGCACTTGTTGAGCAATGTCAGGTTGCCATTGGCGTAGTTTTGTGTCTAGTTCTTGGACTAAAGCATCCATTTCAAGCTTCCATAACAAGATGTCGTATTTGCTTCTATGTTAAAGTATTCGCCAACAGACTAGTGTTGGTCATGATGCAGTTTTATCAGTTAGCGATCGCACTCTGCAAGGAGACAATGGCATATATGCTGAGATTTCCGAGACAACCAGAGCTAGGATCGGAAGGTAGTCTGTCGCAGACAAGCTAACTATATGACATCCACATCACGTGTTGTTCATAGCGACCCCGATATATTGGCAGGAACCCCTGTTTTTATTGGTACTCGTGTGCCGATAAAAACCTTGCTCGATTACCTAGAAGCGGGTGACTCACTGGATGAGTTTTTAGATCACTTTCCCAGTGTCAGCCGTGAGCAAGCGATCGCCACTCTAGAATTAGCAAAGGAAATGCTGACCGCTTATTGCAATTGATGGTGCAGGAGAGTTTCACGGTTCTCCTGACAACAGACCAAAACTTACGATATCAGCAAAACTTGCAACAGGCTGGAGTTGCGGTCGTTGTTCTGGTAGCGTCTAGTAATCGTTTGGCTGATTTACTTCCATTGATACCCAGTGTTCGCAATGTTCTAACAACGATCGCTCCGGGTGTGGTTGTTGAAATCAGAGATTTTTGACGCATTGGCGCAGCCCACCGTAGGCATCGCTTTATGTAATAACTCTATTCTTTATGATGATGAAACCGAATTCCTAAAAAGATGTCATAAACAAACTCAAAAAAGTCCTTTTTCTGCAACAATCCTGAAGTTTGATAACATCCTTTTTCATCTAACAGTGGTTTCATCAGATAATAGCTAGGCTGGTAATTATACCAAGGAATCGAAGGCCACAAATGATGAATTAAGTGGTAATTCTGTCCCATAATCAAGATATTGAGAACTTGGTTAGGATAAACGCGAGCATTTTTCCAGCGATCGCGTTCGGCAAAAGGACGATGGGGCAAATAGTCGAAAAATAAGCCTAGTGCTATCCCCACCACAAAAGCCGGTATAAACCAAAAATTGAGAATGTAACCCAAAAAGTGGTATTGGACTGAGATATAAACAATTACACCGATAATTAAGCGGCTAATAAACCATTCTAGTAGCTCATATTTACGCCACAGTCGCCGTTGAAAGAAAAATACTTCGTGGTATAAAAACCGCACTGCAATCAACCACAGCGGCCCACCCGTAGAGACATAATGATCTGGGTCGTCTTGAGGATGATTGACATGACCATGATGCTGTAAATGCACCCGCGTAAATACTGGAAAAGCAAAAGCTAGCATCAATGCACTGCCATGCCCTAACATCGCATTCATCAGCCGATTGCGATGGGCAGATTGGTGACAGGCATCATGAATTACTGTTCCAGCACAATGCAAAGCAATTGTGTTAACGCAAAAGCATAGCCAGTGCGGCCATTCCCAAAGCCAGTAACCAAAGTTGGATAACACCAGCATGGTTACAGCTACAGAAAACAACAGCAGCGTCGGATTGAAATCACCAGGAGGCGCTAAAAATTCCTTGGGTGGGATTGTCAGTGGCTTTTGTGCCTCCGATGCGATCATCTTTAAGATTGACTCCTTCTTAAGCAGACATTACGAATATACGATAAATATTAGTGAATAATAAAGTTTTACAAAGTTTTGTATAGCAAGATTTATCCACAGTTTTGCATATTCAGCAGATGAATAACGCTATGATTCCAGACGAAGCCTAGTCTTTACTGATAAGTAGGGTATGACAATCGGCAAGAAGTTGATGGAATAAACTCCTTGATGGGGAAGATGGATACAAGATTGATGTACTATATCTACTCTATCCCACAGCCCCCACTCTCCCATAAACCCTCTCTAACTGCTTATATTTTATTGATATAGCAGTGACTGAAAAGGAGATGCCACTTAAGTTACGATGACTTCCCAGATAGCTCCCTAACTTCAGCCCCTATGCAATTAAGAGATTCTCTGCGCCGGACAAAAATTGTCGCTACTATTGGCCCCGCTACTAGCAGTCCTGAAATGCTCAAGGCGATTATTGAAGCGGGAGCCACGACGCTGCGGCTAAACTTCTCCCACGGAACTCATGCCGACCATCAACGTAGTATTCGCTTAATTCGGCAAACTGCTTTTGAACTAAATCAGCCAGTGGCTATTCTCCAAGACTTGCAGGGCCCAAAAATTCGCTTGGGAAAGTTTGACAACGGATGTATAGTTTTGGCAAAAGGCGATCGCTTTACCTTGACAAATCGTCCGGTAGTAGGTACTCAGGAAATTAGCTGTGTCACCTACGATTATTTAGCCGAAGAAGTCCCAGTTGGGGCAAAAATCCTCCTTGATGATGGACGAGTAGAAATGCTGGTGGAGGAAATTAACCGGGACAAAGGTGATTTGCATTGTCGCGTCACCGTGCCTGGTAAACTTTCTAACAACAAAGGTGTAAACTTTCCCGGCGTTTACCTGTCAATTAAGGCAATGACCGACAAAGACCGAGAGGATCTAATGTTTGGTCTAGATCAGGGTGTCGATTGGGTGGCACTTTCCTTTGTCCGCAATCCCCAGGACATGATCGAAATTAAAGAACTAATTTCTAGTACAGGCAAGCAAGTGCCAGTGGTTGCCAAAATTGAAAAGCACGAGGCCATCGAACAAATGGAAGCGGTTCTGGCTTTGTGTGATGGCGTGATGGTTGCCAGAGGTGACTTAGGGGTGGAATTACCAGCAGAAGATGTTCCGGTACTGCAAAAGCGACTAATTGCGACAGCAAATCGCTTGGGGATTCCCATCATCACCGCTACTCAAATGTTAGATAGCATGGTGAGCAATCCCCGTCCTACTCGCGCGGAAGTATCGGATGTGGCAAACGCGATTTTAGATGGCACGGACGCGGTGATGCTCTCCAATGAAACCGCCGTGGGTAGCTTCCCTGTAGAAGCAGTGGCGACGATGGCGCGGATTGCCGAGCGGATGGAGCAGGAACAAGCCCAACACCTAAACTTACGTTCTTTGAAAGATTCCCGGCGCTCCATTCCCAATGCGATTAGTCAAGCTGTAGGTCAAATTGCCGAACAATTAGGTGCATCTGCAATCATGACCCTAACCCAAACAGGGGCAACAGCTCGCAATGTCTCTAAGTTCCGTCCCCAGACACCGATTTTGGCAGTGACGCCCCATGTAAATGTGGCGCGGCAGCTACAAATGGTGTGGGGAGTAAAACCCCTGTTGGTGCTAGGATTACCTTCCACTGGTCAGACATTTCAAGCTGCGATTAACGTGGCTCAAGAACTTCAGTTACTGTCCCAAGGAGATTTAGTCGTGATGACTGCTGGCACACTCCAGGGAATTTCCGGCTCCACAGATTTGATTAAGGTAGAGGTGGTAACAGCAGTACTAGGTCACGGAATTGGACTGGGACAAGGTTCAGTGAGTGGTCGCGCACGGGTAGCTAGTACTGGCATGGATGTGAGTAACTTTAATCCTGGAGACATATTGGTTGCACCCCGCACTAGTGCCGATTTTGTGGAGGCAATTCGGAAATCTGCCGGGATTATTACTGAAGAAGAAAGTCTCACAAGTCACGCAGCAGTAATTGGCTTGCGTCTCGGTGTACCAGTGATTGTGGGCGTGAAGCAGGCAACACAGGTGATTCGAGATGGGGCGATTATAACGCTGGATCTGCAACGGGGTTTGATTTACTCTGGGGCGGTGAGAACGGCTTAGAAGTGGGGAGTGGGGACTGGGGAATGGGGAATGGGGAATGGAAAGAGACAAGGAAGACAAGGGAGATGGGGGAGAGAAGAAAGAAACTTGTTCAATAATTCTCCCTTGTCCCCCTACTCCCTACTCCCTACTCCCTACTCCCCACTCCCTCGATCAAACAGTTGCGATCGCAGCCCCAAGCCATCCAGCAAAGTTTTGCTGCTGTTTGGAGTTAGGATGCTCAATAGACTTTACTTGATATTTAGTTGGATGTGGTGATGCAAGGGTGATGAAATAAGTACGGAGTTCGTCGTGGTGAAAAACTGTAACTTCGATTGTATAGTTTGGTTGGTAATCTTTTAGGCGATCGCTTAAGCCACCTGCCGTTACCTTAATCCCATCAATTGCTAACAACTCATCGCCTGCATCAATTCCCCCTACTTGTGCAGGTGAACCAGTCTCCACAAACTTAACGATCTCCCGCCCATTCTCTGTATTTATTCTCACACCCAGGTAAGGTTCTTCTTGCTGCTCGGCTACCAACTGCAAGCCAAAGGGTTCTAAATACTGATTGAAAGGCAAATCATCAGTACTATCAATGTAGCGTTTAAAGAAATCAGTCAAATCGATTCCGGCAACAGATTCGATAACTTCCTGCAACTGTTCTGGGGTATAGCCAATTTCAGCTTGCCCAAATTGCTGCCACATTTTCAGCATCACGTCATCGAGGGAGCGCTGATTGTTGTGAGTAGAGCGAATCAGCAAATCCAGCAGCAACGATACCATTTCTCCTTTTAAATAGTAAGAAATTTGGGAATTACCGCTATTGGCATCCGGGCGATAGAGTTTTATCCAAGCATCAAAACTCGACTCGGAAACGGGTTGTACCTTGCGCCCTGGTGTCATTTCATATCTGGTAATTTCCTTACCCAAATTATTCAAATACGACTGAATATCAAAAATTCCTGCCCGCAAAGGAATTAACAAGTCATAGTAACTAGTAGTGCCCTCACAAAACCACAATGATGGTGTATAGTTTTCTTGGTCGTAATCAAAAACCTCTAATGCTTTTGGGCGAATTCGCTTGACATTCCACAAGTGAAAGAATTCGTGTGCAACTAATTGCATAAAGCGATCGTACTTATCCTGAGCGCGAAATCCAAAACGCTGGTAAATCAAGGAGCAAGAGTCTTTATGCTCCAAACCACCAAAAGCTTGGCTAAATAAATGTAGCAGAAACACATATCTTTGATATGGCAAACCGCCGAACATCTGCGCTTCTACCTGAATAATTTTTTGGATATCAGCAATCAGCTGCTGGGCTTGGTAATTACCTTGCCCCCAGATTGCCAATTCATGGGGTTTTCCTAATACCTCAAATTTATACAATTGGTGGCTACCAATCTCAAAGGGAGTATCCACTAGAGTATCAAAATCGCTAGCTAAGAAAGTATTCGTTTCTTCACCAACGGGTGGTAAGGCAGTAGTTACCTGCCATTCCGGCTGTGGTGGTACGATGGTGACGCGAATGGGTTGCTTATCCCAGCCCGGTATTCTAAAAAATAGTGCCGCACCGTTAAAATAACCGTGGGTGCTATCTAAGTGATTTGTTCGTACCGATAGCTCATTGGCAAAAATGCGGTAACGTACAGTTAATTCTGAAATACCTATTTTGTCTACCTGCCAGTGATTTTTACCGATCTTCTCCCAAGTTAAAGGCTTATTCTCTGCAAAAGCCTCAAAATCCTGTAAATTCTTCGCGTATTCCCGGACTAAATAGGAACCTGGTGTCCAAACGGGCAATTTTAAATCGAGAATCGGTGAGGAATAATCGACAAGGTGTAAAGTAACCTCAAACAGATGGGTTTCTGGTTGGGACATTGCCACCAGGTAATGAATCGTTGGCCCAGTTTCCTCGACGTAGGTGTTGGGACGAGTTGCTGTTGCTTCAGTCATCTTGTTTGCTGAGGTAATTGTTAATGGGCTACGCCCCGCTGCGATCGCGGAGCGTCTCGTAGAGAAGACAGTAATTCGTAGTTAAGACCCCACGGATAAATCCGCTTGCTCTCAAATAAAGATTACACTTTATTTCTTTTCTATAACTAAAGTTATAGTACTTATTTTAGTAGATAATTACTACACGGATTTTTGGTATTTCAGCCATGTTTAGTAGCCTGCGATCGCACCAAAAATCCGCACTAGTAAGACCAAATCAAAAGTAAGGGGGATGGCACAGATTCTTGGATTGAAAAACCCCATTTTGAAAATCTAGTTTTCAGGTAGAACCGTAAATGCTCAAATATAATACTCGTATCCTTACTAAGTATGCCACAGCCTTGGTTAAACAGTGTGTACTGCTGACGCAAACCAACCTGGCGGTTGCTGTAATTCAAAATTTATATTTTTTACTGAATTGATATACTAAAAAATATCTGCTGGATCTGCGGAACGGAGTTTTCTGATAGCTATAAAGCCAGAAAATACACACATTGAAATTGTTGCGATTAGTATAATTAATATATTATTAAAACTCATTATTATTGGTAATTTAGTAGCACCTCTAGCAAAATTGTATATACCTAGAGAAATAGCAAATCCAGGTATATAACCAAAAAATGCTAAAATCAGAGCTTGTTTAAATATTACATTTAATAAATAATTATTTGAATAACCTATAGCTTTTAAAGTAGCATAAGCAGTTATTTGAGTCGAAATATTACTATAAAGAATTTGATACACAATGACTATACCAATAACAAAACACATTGTGAGCATGAGGTTAAACATAAAACCAATAGGTGTTCTTGTAGCCCAATATTTTTTCTCAAAGTTTTGAAACTCTTGTTTGGTAAATATTAAGACATCATTAGCTAAATTGTTTCGTAGATTGGTCAAAATTTTTTGTGGTTCGGCACCAGAATCAAGAATTATCACACCTACATCTATCATTTCTGAAGTTCGGTTATTTTGAAATATTCTGAGGAAAGTTGAGTCACTGACAATTAAATTACCATCTACTCCAAAAGAAGGGCCTAAGCTAAATAAACCACCGATTTTAACTCGATAACCTTTAACTGCGTTAAAAGCAAATATTTCGACTATTTGCTCAGTATTTTCTGATTTAAATTTTTCAGCAACTGGGCCGAATTCTGGTCGAGAATTTTGGTCGAATAGTACTACATCAGGAATTTTAATTTTATCTAAATTATTCTCAACTTCTGGTAAATTTATAGCTACCTTTCCTGGTTCAATACCAATCAGATATATGGAGTATTTTTCACCGATTACTGGATTTTTAAATTTGGAAAAGCCCAAATACATAGGACTGATTGACTTTACACCATTAAATCCTAAAGCTTGATATAAACGAGTACGAGAAAAGCTTTGATTTGAAGTCAAAGATTTATATTGAGAACTAACTAAAAATAAATCTCCTTGGAGACTATGATGTACCCGGATAGCACTTGAATAAAGAGCATCTTGGAAACCAAGTTGTGTAAACATCAAAATTACAATAAAAGTAATTCCAGCCACAGCTGCTAAAAAACGAACTTTGTTTTGGGCTAGTTGTAGCCAAGCTAAAGGAATTTTAAAATTCATAATTCCAGGTTGTAATTGTTTTAACTAACCTGAGGATAGCAATTATATTTGAATGGCTACATCTACCTGTAAATTGGTTAAACTTGCAACCTGTTGATTGTCCTTTGGATTATCTATGCGGATTTTCACCTCAATTACTCTCCGGTCTGTGTCTACTCCTGGATTAAGACTTAAAACACTCTGTTTGCTTACTTGTAAACCAATCTCGCTAACTACTCCCCGCAATTTTCCAGGAAATGTAGTACTGGTGATGCTGGCTTTTTGACCTACACGAACTTTTTTGATATCAGTTTGATAAACTTCCGCTACTACATACATGTGAGATGTTTCACCTATATCAACAATTCCTGAATTGCCAATCGTTTCTCCTGTTTTGGTATGAATTTTTAAAATTGTTCCATTTATAGGAGATGTAACATAAGTTAAATCTCGTTCTACTTTTGCTTGTGTAATTGCAGTCATGGCACTTTCGAGTTCGGCTTGTGCCACCTGAACATCTACATCACGTACTTCGCTAAGACTTACCAACCTGGCTTTTGCCTCTTTTATCTGGTCGTTAAGAGTATTCATACTCTTGTTTAGGTTTTCTTTAGCTTCTGTGAGTTGCTGTTGCACTGTCTGGAGTTCTAAATGCTTGCTATCTGCAATAGAAGCTGAAATAGCACCTTCTCTATATAACTGCTGATAACGATTGTTTTCGGTTTGAGCGTTGTTTAATTGAGCTTGCAAGCGGGCAATTGTTGCTTGTTGAGTGGTAACTTCTCCTTTTAGTTGAGTTTCTAAACGGGTCACTACCGCTTTTTGAGCCTCAATGTCTGCCGATTTTGCTTTGGCTTTGACCTGCGCTAGTCTAGCTCTAGCAACTTTAACTTTGTCTTGTGCCTGTTGTAGTGCCGCTGTCGCTTTAGCATAATCTTGGAGGAATGCTACTATTTGCCCTGCCCGAACTCTGCTTCCTTCTTTGACCAGCAGTTTTTCTACTCGGTTACCTGAGAGCGAACTGGGGGCAGATAACACAGTCACTTCACCTTGAGGTTCTAGACGGCCTAAGGCAGTAATCGCAACTCTAGGGCGAACTGTATTATAAGGTTTTGGCGATATAGTCTGACTATTAGACCGAAATTGCAAAAGAATATATACAGACGCTATCCCTATGGCTAATGCGAGAGAAAGTGCCAATATTATTTGCCACCTATATGAGGATTTTTCAAGTAATTGCCTTTCTTGGTCTGCTGCCATATTTTCGCCCTAATTCTCCTGTCTTTGAAGTTAGGAGAAAAAACTAACTAACTTAATAGCAATGTGATTCTGCCAAAGTTTTGTATAAATGGAGAAACTAGTGAACCTCAAAGTATTTTCTCATATTATGCGTAATATAATAAACATTAATTTAAGTTATTTGCATTGCTTAAATTCGCGCAACGTGTAGCAAATTGATTCAGCTTTTTATCTTGCCTCACAGCTATTTTTTTTTAAACTAATAATACTTACCACTACTTTGGAGGACTATATTGCCATTTATCAATAGTAAATTTCCAGGCATTATATACATTATTTATTGTTTCTTCATTCAAGGAATATTGATTTTTTATATAATGCTTTTGCGATTCAATATATTTTTTAAAATTCTCTTCATATTCATCAAATCCTGGTAAATTAAAATACTCGTATATCCTTTTAAGTTCTATTATTTCATTATCTACAAAATCTTCATACTTAATTTCAATAAAATTGTTTGGAGGAATCAAGTTTTTATCATTAAAAAATTTTTGCATCATCTGGTGATAAAATTCTATAATCACCGCCTCTGTTTCTTCTTCGTTTAAATTTTGGAAAGTCAACGTTGGTAACAATTTTTTATATAAGTGCTTTGTTGACGAATATACTATGTAAGGATTTCTGTAAATATGAATAAATTTGGCGTCGGGAAACATTTGTAACAAAATCTCGATTCTTCCCGTATTTGGAGGATTTTTTAAAACCAGCCTTTTGCCATTAAATTCAAAAGTTGCTTTTTTTAAAATATTTAGATATACATTTTTCCATTTGGATTTTATTTCTTCAGATAATCCATCAAAAAGTATATATTTTTTAAAATATTCTTTAATATTTTTGGGAAAAGAGAAACCATGATAGAAAGAATAAGGCGATAAATTCCCCATAGCAAATTCTTCTTCTTGGGGTAAATCACTTGAAAAATGGATATTATCCATTGGTCTTGTTTGAGGCATCAATATATCTACAGTAATTTTCCATATTTTTTTATTGCCTAAACTTAAAAACATCCCGGGAGCAGATACTTGGGCGATGGAAACATATCCTAAATTTTTATCTTGAATTATTATGTTATGCAAATAAGTTGTACCACTTCGCCAATGACCAACTATAAAAATTGGAGGATATTCAATAGTTAATTGTTCGAGTTGTTTTTGGTAAAACAGTTTTTCATAAAGTCTAATTGGAATAAATAAAAAGCTAAACAAGGAAGTCATAATAGCTACAAAAATGTAGTTTGGATCAACCCCCCGATTACTGATAAGCAATTTAATCCAGTTAACAAAGGAGAAACCTGCTAGCGATCGCAAGGACTTAGGAGTCTTTTCTTTGATTGTTTTTATATTCATAGTTTTTCCAAGTTTCTCATAAAACACACAAATTTACTTTTAGGAATCTCACAACACTTATAACTATTAATACTTTTAATAACATCTGTTCAAATACCTATAACTAGGGCTGATATAGAAATGTACCAAACCCAAAGACACAAAGCAATTATTATTATGAGTAAGTTATTAGACTTATCTGATTCAATAAACAGTTTGTGTATCTTGGTTTCCAAATAGTCTCTCCTTAAATACGCACCCGCAAGTGTCCAATGCTGTAGCCGCTAGCAGCCCCAAAAAGCATGACTTCCTGTCCTGCTCCCCAGGTTAACAATCCCTGCTCAATAGCTTTGTGTAAAGCTAAAGGAATTGCAGTGCTAGCTGTATTTCCAAAATATTCGGCTGTAATAATTGACCTAGTAATTTTCGCAGCCTGACAGACTTCCTCAATAAAACGTTTAGAAATTTGGTGCCCTATCACTAAAGCTAAATATTCGTAACAAGAGGCTTCTTGAAATTTTTCCTGGCGATAGCGGTTATATTCCTTGAAATAGGGAATGGCGTAGTTGCGTACCAATTTAGCTAATTCAGGCATATCCAGATAGAATCGGGGATGGGACAATCCTTCGGAACGATGACGCCAATCTATCTGTTCGGGAACGTGACATAAGTGCCAATATTCACCCATACTCATGAGATTTAAGTCCAAAAATCCCAAATTCCCATCTGATGGCTCAACAACAATTGCAGCCCCAGCGTCCCCCAAAGTTAACCCGCCAAGCTTGGTGCGGAGTTCTTCCTTACTGGAAATTTTATGATTAACGGTATAACTCCCAACTTCGCCACTAACAATTAAAACTCGGTGTGCTGCACCAGTAGCAATCAGACTATTGGCAACATTCAGAGCTTGCAGAACGCTATTACAAGCGTTCTTAACATCAAAAGCGTTAATTCTAGAAATTCCCATCTTGGCTTGCACAATGTTGGCTGTAGCGGGTTCTAGGATATCCGTATCCGTAGCCGCAAATATGAGGGTATCAATATCATTGACGCTTAAGTTGGCTATCTCTAGAGCTCGCCAAGCTGCTTCTATTGCTAGTTCAGATGGGGATGTCCCTTCTTTGGCATAATGCCGAGTTTTGATACCAGTAAGTCGCTCTATTAGTTTAGGTAAATTCTTCTTAAGCGCATTAGGCCCATCAATCATCGCAGCTAGTTCTTCATTATCAACGATGCGTTCAGGAAGATAAACTCCTAATGATTTGATTTGAGAAACAGGGGTTTTATAAACCTGCATTCTTTTGAGAAAAGAACAAGTGCTGAAATTTGTACTCAGGGGATGAAGTAATAGTTGCATTGATGTTTTATGTATGTATAATTTTATTTTGGAGCTTTGTTTGAGGACTTTGGATTCTGACAACATCTAACGCTTGGTTAACAACATTTTCATCCCGTGTTTGGGACGTAATGTTAATGATGGGAAAATCTCAACAGGATGCCCTGGTACTAGTTTTAACTGGAAATTCTGGAAGATGGTCGCAATCAGAAGAACAATTTCCATCATGCCGAAATCTTTACCAATACAGCTTCGCTCTCCCAAACTAAAAGGGAAATAGGCTCCCAGGGGTATCCTTTTTGCTAAACCATCCTCCCAGCGGCTAGGATTGAATTTTTCCGGCTCAGGAAAAAACTCAGGGTTGCGGTGTGCAGACCACGGAACTGCAAAAACTCTAGTACCTTTTGCCACTGAGTATCCACTAATTTCAGTATCCTCTAAAGCAACGCGTTCCATCAACCAAACTGGGGGATAGAGACGTAAAGCTTCTAGAGCAATTGCTTCGGTATAGCGCAATTGAGGTAAGTCTGCAACAGTGGGGGTTCTTCCCCTCAAAACCGTTTGTAATTCTTCGATTAATTTTGCCTCCACTGATGGGTGCTGCGAAAGAAGGTAGGATGTCCAAGTCAGTGCGATCGCTGTGCTTTCGTGACCTGCAAGAAAAATATTGATCACCTCATCCCGCAATTGTTGTAATGTTATTTGGCCGCCTTCTTTTTGTTGAGCGTATATTAGCAGGTCAAGGAAGTTTCCTTGGCTTTTTTCATTAGTACAACGTTGATTAATAATGTCATAAACAACTTGATCTAATTGTTTAACTGCTCTGCGAAAACGCAGATGACCAGGAGTCGGGAACCAGTTGGGCACCAAAAACAGAGCATTCATGCGGTTTACAAAACGATTCATGGTTGCATCTAGGACAGTGGTTACAATGTTTGCAGCCACAGGAGCTAACTCAGTACCCAACATGGTTTTGGCTATTATCGACATGGTTATGCCGACAAACTCTTGATAAACATCGCGCTTTTGTCCATCTTGCCAAGTAGCGATGACGCGGTTGGTTTCCTCAACCATCACTTCTCCATAAGAAGTAATCATCTGTTTATGAAAAGCAGGTTGAGCCAATTTGCGTTGATGTTGATAGAATTTTCCTTCACTGAGAAATAAACCATTACCTAGTAGTAACTTGGAGTTATTACGCAAGAAATGACCTTTCCTCATAAACATCCTATTTTGCTGAGAGAAAACCTCTTCAATGTAGTTCGGGTGATTGAGCAGCAATACTCGTGTCCAACCCACGCGTGAAGGAATGATATCAGCACCATATTCCCTAGCGTAGTTAAAGAAACTCAAGGGATCTCGCGCAGCTTGCAACAGGTGACTAAAAAGCCAATGTCTTTTAAGAGTAGATGTGTCAGTTTTCAGTAAATGTTCAGGCAAATTTTGGAGTTTATTCAAAATTTTTAACTCGATATAATAATTAAATTATCTGTAGTCATCTGTTTTGCATTTACATATTTTAATAATATTGGAAATCGATTAATTATCTACTTACATAGTGTTAATTGCAGTATTAGCTTATTCGCTTTTATGACTGTTGAATTTTGACTAGAATATATTTGGAATATAGCCGTATTGTTTTAGTGTCTAAATTACTTTTGTAATACTCAATAGTTTCATATTGAGTATTACAGATATTTTCTGGATTTAAAGGTTATTTGCAAGGAATATTAATACCTGTAAAACCTTTGATTTCCCCGGTTATTGCTAATGCGTAAAGACCTTTTATATCCAGTTTTTCACAAGCTTTTAAAAATGTTGAACATAAACTTAAACAAAGGTCTGATTCATCTGTCTCACTTCATTGTGGACATCTCTATAAGGACTAATTGCAGCTACAATAGCTATAACATGATTTCGACTCAACAGACTGGAGACAAACCCAATTTGCCGGACGTTTATATCTCGGTCTTTTTTACTAAACCCTAATTTACAAGACAGATGAGTAAGCATTCAATTTACAGCTTATTAACAGCATAATCAAGAGTTCAGACAAAACATCCTACTTTTCCTACTTTTCCTACTTTTCTTACCTTTAATTGATAATGCTTTTAGCCCGCATTAAATAAAATCTAAGTAATTATGCTTAAAAAATTTACTGTAGAAAGTTTTTTAACTCATTTTTCCTTTGTAACTGTTTCCTTGATAAGGAAATAGCAACACTTTGCCCTCTACTGAGACTTATGCCACTCAGCCAGCACACCATACACAACACCCCACTGCGAAAACTTCGTCGGCAGCCTTTTGATCACTTTCACTAGCGTAGGGTCACTAGCCGCTTGGAATAATAGTTGTAACTGTTCCGCTCGGTAAGCAATCGCCTGTGGTGTCGGTTCACTCCCCAGAATTATCGCTGCGGCTTGGAGTACTTGGGCGTTATTCATGGCGCTGGCTAGGTTTTTCAACGCCATACCCATCAGCCGTAAACATTCTTGAGCATTATCTTTGGGTGGCTCAAGGGAAAGCGATCGCAAATCAATCGTATTCTCTAGGGATTGCTGAACATTCTCTTTACAGGTATTTAGACTACGACTGAGACGGGAAGTGGGGAGTAGTGTAGTTCAACTACTTGAAAAGCGCTGTAACACCAAAATTTGTATTGCTGAATAAATAAAGCAATCACACTTTGCCAGCCAAGTTCATCAACTGTTTGAAGTTCACAAGATAAGTGATGTTGTTGGCGCTATCAATTTTGATCCACCCTTTTTCATGCAGCTTTTCCATGATTTTAGTGGTTTCTTCAACACCAATTTCTGTGACCTCTGCTAAATCTTTAAAGGGAATGTTAAAAATTTCTCTTCCTAAGTCTGATTCCTGACCATAGCTTTCACCCAAAGTCACTAGGGTATAGGCGAGTTTGACAGCTGGTGGTGAAGACCGCATTTGTAAGCGCAGGTTAATTTGCCGCAATCGCCGCACCATCAGTTGCAACATTCGGTGATGTAACTGTGGGTCTTTAAACAATATTTGAATAAACCGCTCTCTGGAGATACTAAGCAACTTCACCGGTGAAAGGGCAATGACATCAGTTGAGCGTGGAGATTCATCCAAAATTGCCATTTCTCCAAAAAAATCGCCACGACCAAAAATTGCCAGAGCGACTGAATCTTCTCCGACGGTACGCCGGACTTTGACCCAACCAGAAACCACGAAGTAAACGGCGTTACCCCAGGCATCTTCCATCACAACGGCTCGCCCAGATGGGTATTCATGTTCAATTGCAACGTTGAGTAGCCATTCCAATGTCTGTGGATTGGCTGTACTCATTAAGGGGAAAAGTTCACTAAAAACCTCAGTTAGCATGAAATATTTGCAACAATAGGATTCAAGAGCGGGAAACTAACTTTGCTACTATAAGTTTATTTAAACCGTAATCTTACTCAGAGTACGATCGCAAAATTTGTATTTATTTAGAGATAAATCTCTAAGCTTTATTAGTCTAGGATTCCATTACAACATAACAATTATGTATGCGAACGAAATCAGCGTTTTCACTTACTGACGGATGATTTACTCTTTGTTGGTAGATTGCTATCTAGTGCCAGTATTTTGATCTGTTGGTCTAAATTTTTCACTAATTGATTTAGGGCTACTATTGCCTCTAATTGCTGAGAATCAAGGCTGGGATTCAGTAAAAGTCGTTCTTGTAGTTCATGTAACTTGATGCTTAGTTGCTGAGAAATTCCTAAAGCATCGCGCCCTAGACGTGTTAACTGCTGTTGTTGATAGAATTTTAATGCTGCTCCCCGCAACACTTGGAGGGTTGCCTCTTCGCCGTAGATTCCTGGCATGACTCGCAAGCGTAATAATAAGCGATTTTTTTGATATACATATTCCTTTTCTACCTGTTTTGGTTCTGCAACCGTGATTATAGGCAGGGAAGCAAACCGCTTTAATTCATTCAGTACTCCTTGGAAAACTGAGAGCGGCAGTTTGTCTAATACAGACTGTAAAACTCCATTGTCACTCCACAGTATTCTGCCATCGTAAGCTTGTCTTTCTAAGTACAGCCGACCAATTCCCCCAGCCAAGATTTGCCCCAGTAATTCTTTTAACAATTTCTTGGGTGGTAGTGTCGTTAGCAACTCAATCGAACTCAGTAGATCGGGAGATTGTGTGGGCAAAATAGGTAAATTATTTGATTGTGCAACTTCAGAGTTCTCTTCATGCTGAGTTCTAGAAATAGGGGTCAAGAACGTCGTAGTTTGAGATGATTGGTCTGGCTCTGGGATCGGAGGCAAGTCTACCTCCTGTCCAGAATTTTGACGCTTTTGTGTCTGAAATTCCATCAATATTGGTTGTCGATTTGATTCCGAATCGGCATCTAGGGAAGAACTAGGTGTTTCAGTAATCGTAGCTGGGCTATTTGTTGGGGGAAAGTCCACTGTTGGCTGATACAGTTGTTTAGTATCTAGTTGGGATATATTCTTATGGTTGAGGTAGGCTGATAGTATTCTGCGGTGGGCATCGGCTGCGATCGCCTCAATCATCATTGTGCAATTGATAGAAGACAAAATGCGACCAACGTAATCTAGGGCTTCGCTCTCTTGTGGATGAACCATGCCTAGCAAGAGGTTTTTGTCTTCTAATCCAAAGGGCAAAATTTGGTGGTAGAGGCAAGCTTCAAAGGACAAAAGATGATCGATCAGGTGGAATATTTGTTCGCGATCGTCTCCTTCCTCCCACCTAGTTTGAGCGGCAGTTAGCATTTGCTGTCCATTTGCTGCGGTATCATTTAGTTCGTCCTTTGAAGACAACATAGATTTGATTCATTGGTGTTTACTTATATTTTGCCTCTAATTCAATAGGTGCTTAATAAAGATACTCTGTTAGATTGTTAAAATTTCAATTATATATACTTAAATAAATGTAAGTAGAAGATGAATTTTAGATTATAGACTGGGGATAATACTGAGGATTGGGGATTGGGGATTGGGTATTGGGGATTGGGCATTGGGTATTAATTATTTTCCTCTGCTCCCCACTCCCCCATGCTTTATTTTCCACTACAGGCTACTCCTGGGTTCTTAAAGCTTGGGCTGCAAGATAGACTTTCGTCCATTCGCCTAGCACTTGATGGGTTTTGAGTTTTAACTGTTCAGCGATGGCTTCTATTGAATTACCCGCTCTCCGCAAATTTAGGATCTGCCGCCCTAAAGGAGTCAATTTTTCATCAAGTTGCTGCCATTGGTTTTGCGTTAATCCCAAGTTATGTTCTTGCAAGGAAATTGACAGCCAGTTGTCTACGAGTTCTGGATTACCTTTGAGGGCAAAAACACGTACAGCATGGTAACTAATTTTTTCTCGCAGACGGTAAACTTCTTTAGTCTGCTTATTCAGTTTTTTGGCGATCTCTTCCTGGGACTTACCTTGCAAATACAGCCGTAGCCATTCCACTGCTTCTGTTCCCAGATTTTCTTGTAAATAATTTTCGAATTCTTTTTGTACTGACTGGCGCAGCCCCTGTTGTTCCTCTAGTTGTTGTGCTTCTTGATATTCTGCGATCGCCTGACTATCGACTAAGTTAACTCGATTGTCACTGTCGTCTGTGAGAACTTCTTCTGACACTAGTCGAATCAAATCACGGCCCGGTACTTGGGTTAAACCACCGCGCTGAGTGCGACGCAAATAATTCACAAATCGGTAAGCTAATAGGGGTTGATTCCGTACTGGTCGCAGACAATATTCTTCTACACTGGCAAATAACAGAGCATCCCCCAATCGTCTATCGATTGTATATTTGGCAATATCAACCATTTGTTGTTGCATCTGACTGTCGCTTTGGAGTAATTCTTGGAGTACTTCTTGTAATACATCCATTACACTACGCTGGCGATCGCGGCTGAGGGAAACCCAAGTCTGAATCTTATTCCGTAATGTTACTAAACTTCCCAATCGGGTTATCAAGTTGCGATAAGCACGTTCTCGTCCCAGCCCCAAGTAGCGTTGACGTAAAATCCTCCAGCGATATTCCATCGCTTGCTTGGCGATATCGAGTTCTTTAGGATTAAACAGATCGAACCGTTTTGAGTCAGATCCCAACAGCCAGAGAATAATGCTTTGCCTTGCGGCTTCATTTTGGTCTGGACATTCCACAGCCAAGCGCTTTTGCCAATCTAGAGCCAGTTTTTCCACATCCCTTGTCATAGTGAGATTGCATTCCTCGAAACTCAATTTTGAAGTTTGCATCACAACCCCCATTCGTCCTACCTAATTGTTTAACTGGTAGCTGCCCCAGATTTCATGAATTTCATGAATTTCATGAAAATAGCTCAGTGATTCTACTTTTATTACGTCTGAATTCATTAAAATTATGCAGAATTTTCTACATTGACGTTTTGCTTTCAGTTAAAAATGTCCAAAATCAATGTATATCAGGCATTTGGGGAATTGTGCTAATTTAAACTTTGTGTAAAGTTATGTTTTTTAGTTGAGAACAGAAATCTGCTTAAAGTGGTGAGGATACACTTTGCACGAAATGGATCGGGTAAATCTGACATTTTGTAACAGATTCCGAGGAACGAATCTAATTTAACTCAAAGCTGGACGTTATTCCACCAGTATAAGTTTCAACTCTGTACAAACCTTTACGTAGGATAATATTTAGCTATAGCAATCCGATTTGATTCGGTGAATTACTCGTAGGGACTGGGGACTGGGGACTGGGGACTGGGGACTGGGGACTGGGGACTGGGGACTGGGAAGAAGGAATAAAGGTGTACCTAGCTTCGCAAAAATCAAATATGAGTCCTGTATAACGTGGAATTAGTCTCAGTATCTTATGTGGCAAGTCTACGACGGGCTACGCCTACGCTATTTTGGATAGTAGAGATTGATAGGCAAATTTATCTTTTTTAAACTAGCTTCAGTCATAACTATATAGCAGGAGGCAGAAGGCAGATCGCGCAGCGTGTCGTAGACAAGGCAGCTTTGCTGGAGGCAGGAGGTAAAACATTACTATTCCTAACATCCACGCTTGTCATCATGTCCTAACCTTTAATTCCCTTGCTATACCTTTAACATTACTAAGTTATTCTGAAAACTTTTATATTTCTAAAAATGAATAGTCAACAGTCAATATTGGTTTTGACTATTGACTCTGACTGTTGCTTTCTCTCTGCTTAAAAATTCAACTTATGCAAAATCTCAAAACAGAAAGAATGTAATCCTCTAAAGTTTTGATAGTCAGAAGCCTGACAAAAAACTTCTCTTTAAATTCATTTATGGGAATTTTTTGTTTTAATTCCCCCGCAGGAGGTTAAATCTATCGATTGTTTGATCTAACAATGGGATTTTCTACAGATTCTCGATAACCTTGGACTTGTTCTGTATAAGCAATTGGTAGAACAGCTTCAACGTTTTCATGGGGACGAGGAATAATCACCCAAGATTCAAGTGTACCGCCATAAACATTTTCTGCGGCTTCAACACCAGCAGCCATAGCTGTCTTTACCTCAGAAACATCGCCACGAATATTAACTGTAAAACGGGCGCTACCTACTCTGATATAACCAACGAGGGTAACTCGACCAGCTTTTACCATCGCATCTGCTGCTGCTAGCACCGCAGGAAAACCTTTAGTTTCAAGTGCTCCAACTGCCTGTAATGACATTATTAATCTCCTGTATGAATAAACTGGGGGCTACAAGTTAATTGTACGAAGCTTCGCTACAGATAATGAATAGCAAAATTGCTTAGAACATACGGAAAGGTTCTGATTCTTCAGTGAAATGGATTGGTAATATGGTTTCGACATTTTCTGGAGGATTAGGAACGATGTAGTAGGTAATTACTGTACCAACCTTGACTTGCTCTCCAGCTGCGATTCCGGCTTCAACAGCTCTATTTACTTCAGAAACCTGTCCCCGGACGGCGACTAACAAGCGAGCGCTTTCCGCTTGACCATAATACACAATTGTAACTGCGGCAGCTTTGACCATTGCATCTGCTGCTGCTAAGACACTCGGAAAACCTAAAGTTTCAATTACGCCAACCGCCATTGGCATGGCATTAGCTCCTAGATTAAAGATAAGCGATTTTTATTGTACGTGGGTTTAGTCCCCATTTTGACATTTTGGAAAACTTTCTTTGATCCCATATTTTTTGGGGAAGTAGAGACCCGATTAATCGCGTCTTTTGGGAGTTAGAATATTTTGATAACTCACTGGTTGATATTTTATATATTACAAATAATACCTCAGTATCTTAAGATTGTGTAACTTTATTGTTTAAGAAAATCAGTTATGCGTAAAGACAAGCTAGTACAATAGACTGAAATTTATGTTTCCGAATTTTCTTCCTACGGCAGTTGGGCAACTCACAGAACCTACTTCGATCGCACTAGCTCGGAGTATTCAAACAACTGCGATCGCTACTCCTTTAACTAATCAACCAGTTACCACCACCTATGTCAAGCAAGGGTGTGGTGGAACTCCCATTTTATTAATTCACGGCTTTGACAGTTCTGTATTAGAATTTCGGCGGCTTTTGCCACTACTTTCTGGAGATAATGAAACTTGGGCAGTGGATTTGTTGGGTTTTGGATTTACAGATAGACTTTTAGGAATTGCCTATAGCCCAACTGCGATTAAAACCCATCTTTATTATTTCTGGAAAAGCCTAATTAACCAACCTGTAATTTTAGTGGGCGCTTCGATGGGCGGTGCGACGGCCATTGATTTTACGTTGGCTTACCCGGAAGTGGTAGAAAAGCTGGTGTTAATTGATAGTGCGGGGTTAGCAGGTGGTTCGCGATTGAGCAAATTCATGTTTCCCCCATTAGATTATTTAGCAACTCAGTTTTTGAGTAATTTGAAGGTGCGCGATCGCGTTTCCCGTACTGGATATAAAAATCAAACTCTTGCCTCTATTGATGCCTTATATTGTGGAGCATTACACTTACAAATGCCGAGTTGGCATCAAGCTGTGATTTCTTTCACTAAAAGTGGTGGTTACAGTGCTTTTAGATTTGAAATAATATCACAAATTGTACAACAAACGCTAATTTTATGGGGCGATTCCGATAAAATTTTGGGTACTGAGGATGCCATGAAATTTAAAAGGGCAATTCCACACAGTACTCTCACCTGGATTCAAGATTGTGGTCATCTCCCACACTTGGAACAACCACAAATAACTGCCCAGCATATTTTAGACTTTCGAGTTTAAACATACCCTAACTCTCAATAAACTCCCAAGATTTAGACTTGCACTTGGTAATTTAGGTTTAATTCATCTCCTGTTGTTCCCCGGATACCCCAGTTGTGTTTTGGGGTTTCTGTAATCGTGATTTCTATATCTACAGGTGCAATTGCAACTTGTTCAGATAAGCAAGAAAATAACAACCTAATTAGTTTCTTTTTCGTTTCAATAGTGCGTCCCTCAAACATACTAATCTCAATGATGATGTATTTCTCTGAACGCCCGATGGGGTAGATGAAATCATCCGGTTCGAGAGGAAAGAACCGATGAACACGCTTGTCTTGAGGATATACTAAAGCTTCAACGACACAAGAATGAATTGCGTCAGAAATGGCACTGCGAGAAGAGCGGATAAATGAAGCAGTGCCATAGATTTTGATTTGTACCATTAACCTTTACCTGACTGATGAACTGACTCTAGTCAAGTAACCACATCTCATTAGAACTTTCAGGATACTCATTTGGTTGATTGTGTGGTTGATCTTGAGCTAGTGTTTCTGATGACCGATGTGATTTTTTGTAGTTAAGTGGATTGTAATGGTCTTTTACTGGTTTGATCGCGCTACTTTCTTTGACAACAAGTTTAGATTTTTCTTTTGCTTTTTGTTCTGCTTGTTGTTTTAAAGCATTAATTTCTTCTATAAGCTGAGAATTTGCTTCTGCAAGTTGCAGTGCTGTTCTTTTAGTTTCATCAAGTTCTTTTGTTAGCTGTTCTAGTAATGATTTTTGTTCTGATGCAAAGGTTTTTTGTTTGGATAATTTTGATTGCAGATCAGCAATTTCTTGTCTAAGAGATGTTTCTTTTTTGTGGCTTGTTTCTAGATTACTTGTCAATTCTTTGACAGTTGCTTCTAAATCAGCTTTAGTGGGACTTGTGCGCTTAGTAGAAGTTGGCTCAAGTGTTTGTGCTGACAATTCCTCTTCAGATGCAGCCTGTGCTTCGGCAATTTTTTCGGCTGTAACTTCGATCGCAGATTCACCTTCTGGGGGTGTAAATTTTTGCGCCTCTTCTTGTAGTAAGTCAGAGAGACTTTGTTTCCTAGCCATTATTATTTTCTCCAATCACGCTGTAATTCATCAGCTGCACGGCGGTAATCTAATTCCGCCTCCCGTGCATTTCCTCCTCGCCATTGAGTAATCGCTACACCTTCTAGTGCTGCTCGTTCATGAGCTTTATAGGCACGGATGAAGGTATTACAAGTAGGAATACCTAAGCGAGTCAGAGTGTTTTTTGCTTCTTGTGCTTCCCCCAGACTGCGCGTATCGACTTTGGTGAGCAATACCCGATGGGGGGTTCCCACGGGGATGACGGCTTCCTTGACTGTTTCCACGAGGATTGCTAAATCCATTGCGGCTGGGGGTGTAGGCAAAACTAGATAATCTGCGATCGCAACTACCGCCACTAATGCTTCAGAGCGCAGGGCGGGAGGTGTATCCACCACTACTAAATCGTAACCTGTTATCTTTGCTAAATCACTTAAAAGTGCGGGATCGGTTTCTTGAGATAAATCAAATCCCATTCCCTGCTGACTACGCCCAAACCACCAACTAGCAGAACCTTGAATATCTGCATCAATCAACAGTACCTTTTTTTTCTTCGCAAAGTTTGCAGCCAGATTGACTGCGGTAGTCGTTTTACCGACTCCTCCTTTACCGTTGAGAATAGCGATGATTTTTGGCACTGCTTTAGCTAGAAAAAGGGAGTTGGGAATGGGGAGTGGGGAGTAGGGGAAGAAATCTTTTTCATGTTTGGTTGTGAGATTTTTTGATGATGGACTGACTTGAAAGAGTGTTGAGTACTGAGTTAATCATTAGAAGTTATTAGTTATTATCCTTTTCTCCCACTCCCTACTCCCCACTCCCTACTCCCCAATGATGAATATAGCGCTTTCTGTAACCCTAAGTAACATGAAAAGTCGTAACAATAAAATTCAGAAGCCATCAACTCCACAAAAATCTATGACAACTAATTACAATTTGCCCGATGGGCCTCAAATGCCGCGCTGGCTGCGAATGATCAAGTTTATTAGTCAGCCACTGAAATATGTGGATGATTTTGCCCAAACCTACGGTGACACTTTCACGATCAGGAGTAGTAGTTCGGATAACCATCTAGTATATTTTAGTCAACCCCAAGCGCTTGAGCAGATTTTTACTACTGATTCCAGGCATTTTGAGGTTGGCAGGGGGAACATAGGACTAAAATTTTTACTTGGCGATCGCTCCTTTATGTTATCAGATGGCGATCGCCACCAGCGCCAACGGCAATTATTAGCTCCTCCCTTTCATGGCGAAAGAATGCGGGCTTACGGCGAGGAAATTCGGGAAATAACCCGACAGGTAACTAATGAATGGCAAATTGGCAAGCCTTTTAATATCCGTAAGTCGATGCAAGAAATCACTTTGCGTGTTATTCTCCGGGTTGTATTTGGTTTGAATGAAGGACAGCTATTTGAGGAATTGAGGCGATCGCTAAGTGACTTACTAGACTTCATCAGTTCGCCTGTAATGTCCAGCGCCTTCTTTTTCCAGATCATGCAAAAAGATTTCGGTGCGTGGAGTCCGTGGGGTTGGATTTTGCAACAACGGCAAAAAATTGATCAACTTATTTATGCTTTGCTTCGAGAACGTCGGGCCCAAGTCGATCAAAATCGCCAAGATATCCTGAGTTTGATGATGGCAGATCGTTACGACGATGGTCAAGGGATGTCAGATGAAGAATTACACGACGAGTTAATGACGCTGCTAGTTGCGGGACATGAAACTACTGCTTCGGCATTGACATGGGCTTTTTACTGGATTGACCATTTACCAGAGGTGCGTGAGAAGTTACAAAAGGAACTCAACACCATTGGAGTTAACCCTGATTTGAGTAGTGTAGCTAAATTGCCCTATTTAACAGCAGTTTGCCAAGAAACATTGCGAATTTATCCAATTGCCATGACTGCTTTTGTGCGGATTGTGAAGAATCCAATTACAATTATGGGCTACGAACTGCGAGAGGGAACGGCAATAGTCCCCAGTATTTATTTAGCGCATCATCGGGAAGAAGTTTACCCACAATCCAAGCAGTTCAAACCAGAACGCTTTTTAGAAAGACAATATTCGCCTTATGAATATTTACCTTTTGGTGGCGGTAATCGTCGCTGTATTGGGATGGCATTTGCCCAGTATGAAATGAAAATTGTCTTGGCAACTGTTTTGTCAGAATTTCAAGTTTCGCTAGTGAATAAACGTCCCGTGCGTCCTGTGCGCCGTGGGTTAACTTTAGCTGCACCAGCCGGAATGAGGATGGTTGCAACACCTCAAGTTAAGCGTGCAAATACACCAGCGTTAGTTTAGGCAACTAGGGTGGGCATTTTAATCCCCACCCTACATAACTATGACAAAACTCGAATTACAAAATCATCAAGTTTGGCGATATTTAACTGAAATATTAGAAACTTTAGATGCTAATAATCTTGTTAAAAAACATTTAATACTATCTGATTAGAAAATATGCGGCTACTGGGATGAACAAGATAAATATTATGAAATAATTACTTTACCTCGTACCCTAGAAGCCGAATTAGTTAGTAGCTCTATTGGCGTTACCTACAAAGAACGTTTTCTACAACTAAAGTTTTTCCTTATAGCTTCTGCTGTTGATGACACTCAAAAGCTAGGTGAGTTGGTTCTTATTTACAATGAAAATTGGCTTTTAGATATCGATTCTCCAATGCTTGAGATCCAATTTTGAGGTCTAGCAAAATTTACAGATAGTCATCGCGTCCAGACTTGACAGGAAATCAACTGATGTAGCAAGATGCATTTAAGTCCCTTTCGTCCCACATCTCGAAGTGGGTACGAGGCAATGCATGATTGGCAGTATTTCTTTAACCGCGATCGCAGCAATCTAAATCAAGGCACTTACCGCATCTTTGAACCAGAATCCCACTCATCAACTCCAAACACTTCTGCGTTCCCAATATTCGGCGACTCTTTTTTCCCATTGCTGCCAGTAATCTTTAATCGCTGCTGGTTCAAACCAAAATACCTCGGCTGGCATCTCTGGAATTGCGACTACCAACAAAGCATGATTTAGCTGAATGCCATAATCTCGATAATAGTTGTTAATTGCTCCAATGTATGCTACAAGTTGCAGTGGATGTTCGTATAAATGCTCAATTGAACCTTTAGGTTTGTCTGCTGTTTTCCATTCGCAAATACAGGGGATGCCTTGATAACTGGCAATACAATCCACTTTGCCAGAATAGCTCAAATCGTAATGAAAAACTGAGCCTTCTACGAGTTTCACTGTGTCGATTTCTTCTAAAACTGGCTTGATACTCTCCCAATAAGGGCGACTGGCTTCGGGACAAACAGGATTTTGTCCAAGGAGGTAGCGCTCAATTTGTTTGTGGGTTTGGGTTCCGCGACGACTGGCGTTTGTAGATATGCGGGTGGCTGCTTCTGTTCCAACACGCGCTTTCCAATTTAATAATCTGTCTCTGTCTGCTTGGGGTTTGGTGATATTAAGTATGGTGGTGACGCTAGGGAAGCGGTTTCCCTTGGCATCTACATAATATTGTTTGCCATTTTCTCTCAGGGATTTACTATTAATTCGAGGTAGCAGTTGGGTATTAAATTGCATTTGTAATTGGTAATGGGCTAAGTCGGACTACGCTAACGTAATACTCGCCTCCGGCGAGAAGCAAGCTACGTAATTAAGATGGTTTTATTTCGGGAAATAACGATAAATATCTTTCCGGTGTAGCACTCGCTGAAATAGGACTGTTTCTCCATCAAAAATAAGTCCAATACGATAATCACCGAAACGGATGCAATAAGCATTTTCATAACCTTGAAGTTTTTTGAGGTTAGTAATTTCTTCAAAGGTTAATATTCGTGGTATTTCTTCAAAAGCAAGGGTTCTAATAGTCTCATAGTAAGGTGTACTTTTTAAACCCTTGAGGTCCTTGATAAAGCTGGGTAGATATTGGGTAATCACTCTTGTTCTAGTTGTGCTAATGCTTCATCAATATTTAGAGGTATTTCATGTTCTACTGCCTTCATTGCTAAGATAAGTCCTTCATCTTCAATAGCTTCTAGCAAGCGTAGATAGTCATCAAAATCTATGACTACTTTGCGGATATTACCTTCCATATCAGTAATCAGTTCTTGAGCAAAAGGGTATTTATCAGCTTGCATTTGGGTTGTGATTTTGGTAGTCATACTATGAGTTTAGCGTTAGTAGCTGCCCAGATTCCCGACTTCTTGAAGAAGTCGGGGATCTAAATCCAGGTTAAGTAAGTGACATTCCACCCTACATATTACTTTTACTTCAAATTATCTCCTTCTGTCTCCTCTGATTCCAGCAATTCCCAAATTAGAAAGGCAATTTCAATGAAAATACCTGAACCTGGAATTAACCACTCTGCAATTAAGGGAATCACAAATAGTAAAATTGCCACCAGCTTTTTAATATTGTTAGATTTCGTTGCCTTTTGCATTTGTTTCACCTTAAATACTGAGGCAACGGTAAATTTGGGGTAGTCAGTGAAAGCAAATGCTGTTGTTTGTTGGCTGTAATGGGTGAATACCCGGAGATTTGAGTTTGGGGATGCTAGATTAAGTTTGGGGATTCCCGAAACTTTGTCCAAATTTGAGGAAAAGTAACCGATGGCGCGTGTTAGCTATGGCGATCATGTCAAAGCGCGGGTAGGGCAACTGTTAGAAGGGTTACTGGCTTATGCCAATGGTGAGGTAGAAAACGGCGAACTTTATCAAATTGCCCTGAATTGGGAAACGCCGAAGCAAGTAATAGTAAGAACACAGCTAAAATTTCTGGCAGACCTTAGCGATTTAAACACAGAACAAGTCTGAGACTCACTAAATGCACTTGCTGAGTTTTTGGGTGTTCTGGAAGATTTGCGCGAACATCCGCGAGGCTCGGCAGATTGGCATTTTAAGCTGACGCTTTGGTGTGACAAAGGCGATAAAGATGGGAATTTGAGAAAATTTGATGAACAATGGCAACGCCGTAGAGAAGAATTACCCGGTGTGCAGCGTGAGAAAAGTAAAAAAACTCAACCCACGCCTACCCGTTACGAGGATATTCCCTTCAGTGGCGTGGTGGAATTTGTCGGACGAGAAACGGAATTGCAAAAACTCCATCGTTTGTTGCGAGAAAATCAACAGGTAGCCATTGCTGCTATTGCGGGGATGGCTGGAGTCGGGAAAACAGAGTTAGCTTTGCAATATGCCAATTCTCACCGCGTCACTTATCAAGGCGGGATTTGCTGGTTGTCTGCGTTACAGGATGTGGGAGTACAACTGGTGCAGTTTGCTATGAATAAGCTGCAATTGAACATCCCAGAAGATTTAGATTTAGCTGCGAGAGTGAAATTTTGTCTCACAAAATGGCATCAGGGAGAGGTTTTACTGGTAATTGATAACGTCACTAACTATCGGGAGGAAGTGCGGTGTTATTTAGAGTCTGTTCCTGCTCGGTTTAAGCAGTTAATTACCACGCGGGAGAAATTACAGCCGCCGATAGTGCGATTAGATTTAGATGTGCTGACACCACGAGCAGCAATGCAGTTATTAAAATCTATAGTTGGTAGAGAACGTTTCCAAAGCAGATACAGCGAAGCTGAATCCCTTTACCAACAAGCTTTGGCACTCAGGTGCAAGCTGCTAGGAGAAGAACATCCAGATGTCGCACAAAGCCTCCACAACCTAGCGGGACTCTACAATTTACAAAGCAGATACAGCGAAGCCGAACCCTTTGCTATCCAAGCTTTGGCACTCTACCGCAAGCTGCTGGGATATGAACATCCATTTGTTGTACAAAGCCTCAACAACCTAGCGTTAATCTACACCTTCCAAAGCAAATACAGCGAAGCGGAACTTTTGTACATACAAGCATTAGATATTTTTGAGCGTCGGTTAGGCGCAAATCATCCTAATACTGCTGCTGTGCGTCAAAGTTTAGAAGATTTGCGCGATGGTCTCAACTGACAACAGTAACATTCAACTTCCCAACCTCATCAATCCAGCTTTAATCTCCAAGTTTCCTGTTCTGAACTCGAAGTTTCATGTTTAAAACAAGAACATTTCTGTTTCAAGTGAGAATGTTCCTATTTCAAATGAGAACGTTCTTGTTTCAAGTGAGAATTTTCTTGTTTCAGATGAGAATGTTTCTGTTCCAAACGAGAACTTTCCTGTTTTAAACGAGAATGTTCTTGTTCTGAGGTGGAATGATGGTGTTCTGAAGGCGATCGCTTGCCTAAATTTTATTAAACTAGGTGAAGAGCGATGCCTGGGTTGGGCTACGCCTACGCTTTTTCACAAACTTCAAAGGCTATTCCATTCTTCTAGCGCGATTTCCCGCTCTAAAATAACCTCAACTTCCCCAATCATCATCCGCAATTGCGGTACAGAATATTCATCATTAGAGGGAATAGTTAGGCGATGCTGGTCATAAACCATAAACTGATGCCTTGTTCCAGAATAAGGCCCCTCAAAGCCAATGCATCGTAATTTTTTCACAAAATCCCGACGTTTACACGGTATCCATCGACTCAAGGGTTGGCTCCTTGTTCAAGTCAATACTATTAATTACTGGTAGAGAATGTCCCAGCTTTAACCCAAGCAAAATCCAGTCTTCCAGTGTTGAGCGTAATTCATTCTCACACTCGCGCAAAGTTGATGCAAAGGCTATGACTCCTTTGCAAGCAGGAATTCTACCTGTAAATGTACCATCTTCTAACTTGTCATAAACTGCCTGGGCGATCGCTACCTCAACATAACCGCTCAAAATAAACTGTGTAGTCATGAAATCTGACGCTGTGCTACCAGCTTAATCTTACGTTAAAAACTGATTCTTTTGACGATTGACTTCAATTGAATGATGGTGTTGTGAGAGCGATCGCTCCACCTAAATTGTAGAATGATGAGCGATCGCTTTTATGTGTTCGTTGATAATGGAGAGCGATCGCTTTAATTTAGTTAAAATATCCTTAAATTCTTTTCCGGTTTAGGTTGGCGAGGTAGTCCTTATCGTTGTTTTGCTCCAAGGGAGGCGATCGCGCTTTGTAGAAAAAATCAGCTACGATGAATTATGGAATTACATTTACTAATACATGATGTTAATCACATACACTGCAAAATATACAAAAACTAATAGCGGATATATGGGACAACTCATTGAATGGCAAGAAGTCATTACAGAGGGAGAAACCATAGAAGAATGTAGAGCTATGTTACAAGACGCAACCAAAGAAATGATTCTTGCCTATCGTCAACAAAATAAAGAAATTCCTACAGGCGATTCTTTACTCGAACAAATTCCTGTAGAGGTTTAAGTGTGTCAGTTAAACGAAAAGATTTAATTAAATACTTAGAAGGTAATGGATTTTATTTGTTAAGAGAAGGAGGAAATCATTCCACTTATACTAATGATATAAAAACTATTCCTGTAAAAAGGCATCGTACCATTGATCGCATTACTGCCAATGAAATTTGTAAACAAGCAGGTTTATTACCTAACTTTTAAAATCAACTCCAATCACTTGCGCCTTCTTGGATTGCTGCTTCCATTTCTTCTAAAGTTGCACTTTTCATCGCCGGACGATGTAAAATGCCGGACAGGGTTTGAACAGGAACATTGAGTGGAATTAGTTTAACTGTCCCATTTTCATCAATGACAAAATCAACCTTACTACCTATATCAAGATTAAGATAATCCCGAATTTCTTTAGGAATAATTACTTCTCCTTTGGTGGTGATGGTGAAGCTAGCCATTACGTTTCCTGACATAAATTATTTACTTAAATATAACGTTTCTTGACAAATCAACACAGCGAGCGGTATAAATAGAGTCTTTTATCTGCGATACTCTGCGCTTACCTTCGCGTTCCTCTGCGTTAAAAAACAATCTCCTCCCTCATCCGCTGTTCCAACAATTCCAATAACCCATCCACATCCTTCCCAGCTTGCTCAAAACAAATCGGTGGTGCTGGTTCCGGTGCAAACTGAATTAACTTAATTTCCCCCTTCCCAATCCCAATCATCACAACTTCCACTTCCGGCTGATGATTCTCCACAATTCCCAAAATTTCTTGCAGCCGATTATCAACCTTAATATTTAAATTCTCTATCTGCTCTTTCGGACAATAAACAAAATGCGGCGTTGGTTGCAAATCAATACCAACAGTACCCTGACTATCACCATTTGCTAACCACAATCCCCAAAACAGTGCCGCCAACTCTTGCTGATTTGCTTTGACAAACTTATCCAACTGGCGACGCCACTTAGTATCACCTGATTCTGGTTGACTATTACCAAAAAACATAAATAATTCGTAATGAAGACACAGACAATAGGCGAAACTTATCTCAAACCTGACTGTACACGCCAGAGGCCGGAATAAATCCCGTCTTTCTCTAGCAATTGCTCATGGGTTCCCGACTCTACTAATTTCCCATGTTCCATGACATAAATGCAATCGGCATTACGGATGGTGGAAAGACGATGAGCGATCGCAATTGTAGTTCTATCTACTGTAATCCGTTCTAGCGATCGCTGGATTGCGGCTTCTGTTTCATTATCCACCGCTGAGGTCGCCTCATCTAAAATCAGAATGGGGGGATTCTTCAAGACTGCACGGGCGATCGCAATCCGTTGTCTTTGTCCACCAGATAACTTTTGTCCTCTTTCCCCCACAATTGTCTCATAACCTTGGGGCAATTCAATAATAAATTCATGCGCCTCGGCTATCTTCGCCGCCGTGATGATTTCTTGCTCTGTAGTTTCAAAGCTACCATAAGCAATATTCTCCGCTACAGTGCCATGAAATAGAAAGACATCTTGACTCACCAAGCCAATGCAGCGGCGTAAATCTTGCAAATTCAAACTTTGTAAATCAATCCCATCAAGACTAATGCTTCCCGTTTGCACCTCGTATAACCGCAACAAAAGTTTGACTAAAGTGCTTTTACCAGAACCAGTGGAACCGACAATTGCAATGGTTTTCCCCGCCGGAATATCCAAAGACAGATTTTTAATAACTGGAAATCTATCTTTATAGGCAAAATAAACATTTTTAAATTGCACTTCACCGCGCACTTCATCCACAGGTAACGCTACATTTCCTGTATGAATAGCGATAGGAGTATCCAACAAATTCATAACTCGATTAGTAGAAGCCATTGCCCTTTGATATTGGTCAAAAGTTTCGCCTAATCTAGTTAAAGGCCACAGCAATCGCTGAATTAAAAATACTAATACGCTATAAGTACCTACAGACATTGCTCCAGAAACCGCTGCCATTCCGCCATACAAAAGTAATGCCGTGAACCCCACTAAAATTAGCATCCGAATTAACGGTACAAAAGCAGCAGAAAGAGTAATTGCCTTGGCATTACTACGACGATAAGCATCACTATCTAATTCCAAACGATAGGCTTCATAAGCTTCAGCTGTAAAGCTTTTAATAGTAGTAATTCCACTGATATTATTTGACAAACGCGAGTTGAGAAAACCTACTTTTTCCCGCACATCAGCGTAGCGAGGTGCAAGTAGTCGTTGATAAGCAAAAGAACCCCAGAGGATAAATGGCATCGGAGACAAAGCCATCCACGCTACACTAGGAGCCAAAATAAAGAAAGCAGCGCCAATAATTAGAACAGTTGCAGAAACTTGGATGATATCATTTGCTCCCCCATCCAAAAACCGCTCTAATTGGTTAATATCATCACTGAGGATAGACATTAAACCGCCAGTGCTGCGTTCTTCAAAATAGGCCAATTCCAACTCTTGCAAATGTTTGTATGCATCCAAACGCAAGTCATGCTGAATATTCTGAGCTAAATTCCGCCAAAGTCGAGCGTAGGCATACTCAAAAACCGATTCTAGTATCCAAATGATCACAGTCAGGAAGGAAATAATCAAAAATTGTCCAAAGACATCGCGTACCCCTAACTGTGCAATTATGGAATCCTGTTGCTTGACTACCACATCCACCGCCACGCCAATTAAGCCGGGTGGTGCTAAATCGAAAAATTTATTGAGGATAGAATAAGTAGTCGCTAGCCAAATTTGTTTACGATACTGGTGTCCATACTCAAGCAAACGCTGGAGAGGATGTGTTGAATGTTTACGCCTTGTTGATACCCGATGAGATTTTAATCCAGTAGCCACGGCTTTTTGCGGTTTCGTGCAACTGATATTACCACGGAACAAAGTCTTGAGTCCTCAATCTGAAGATGAGGGAGATGAGGGAGATGAGGGAGATGAGGGAGACGCGGGGACGCAAAGAAAAACAAATGACAAATGACTAAATAAATATTGGAGAGAGGAATTTGAAAAATCAGCAATTCGGAAATTGGCAAACCACAGTTTTGGGAATTGTGTTAGGAATATTAGTGATTATTGGGCTAAATTCCTTTATCATTATTAACCCAGGACAAGCAGGAGTAATCAGCATCTTGGGTAAAGCCAGAGATGGCGCTTTATTGGAAGGTATTCACCTGAAGCCGCCTTTTATCACTGTGATAGATGTGTATGATTTGACGGTGCAAAAATTTGAAGTACCAGCGGAGAGTTCTACTAAAGATTTGCAAAATTTATCTGCGAGATTTGCAATTAACTTTCGCCTCGATCCGATAAAGGTAGTTGAAGTTAGAAGAAAACAAGGAACATTAGCGAATATTGTCTCAAAAATCATTGCGCCCCAAACACAAGAAGCATTTAAAATTGCCGCAGCCAGAAGAACAGTAGAAGAAGCGATTACTAAACGAAGTGAATTGAAAGAAGACTTCGATAATGCTTTAGGCGATCGCTTAGACAAATATGGGATAATTGTGTTAGATACTAGCGTAGTTGATTTAGCATTCTCACCAGAATTTGCCAGAGCAGTTGAAGAAAAACAAATTGCCGAACAACGAGCGCAAAGAGCCGTTTATGTAGCACGGGAAGCTGAACAAGAAGCACAAGCAGATGTGAATCGCGCCAAAGGTAGAGCAGAAGCTCAAAGACTCTTAGCAGAGACACTCAAAGCCCAAGGAGGGCAGTTAGTTCTGCAAAAAGAAGCAATTGAAGCTTGGAAGACGGGCGGCGCTCAGATGCCTAAAGTCCTGGTTATGGGTAGTGACTCCAAAAATGGCGTACCCTTCATATTCAACCTTGGGAATGTCCAAAATCAACCGTAAAAGGGAAGTGGGCATGAGATAACAAGGTCTGAAATCATGGAATTTGCTCCCACCTCAAACAAATTTTACAATACATTGGACTATTCCCAATTTAAAATCTAAAATCCAAAATGGTATAAATTGGGCTAGTACAGGTCGTAGAAACTTACCATTTCATTACAGCCAGAAAGCCCAAAATTAAAGCATGAGTGACTTTTGACTTCCACCTTGCGGTACTAGTCTCAACTCAAACACCACAGAAAAACCAACAAGATAATAGTCGAAATTTATGTCAACCCCCAATCCTCAGAATCTCACTGCCGAAGAAGCGAAAAAATTACTGAACAAATTCAACTGTCTAGACATTGCCCCAATCCTCAACTCATCAGAAAAAGTAGTAATTCGTAATGCCTTAATTTTGCTCACCAAACTTACTGATTACCAAATTTTAGGAATTTGTGCTGATACGGCAGAAGAAGGAATATTGGCAATGAAAACCTATTCTCTGGCTTTGGGTTATGAACCACCAAATAATTTACTTACACCCGAAGGCCCAGTTTATATCAAATTAAATGGGAAAAATGGCTTGTGTTATCTCGACTCCTATGATGGACATCATCGTGGTGTATTAGTATCTTGCCAGTCTTATGACGAAGATGGAATCAACGAAATGTATGGACACCTTCCTTTGGACTTGTTTGTATAGAATTCGGCGAATGTAGGTAGGGTATGAGCCTTGCCTACTCACTAATGAAAAATAATTAATGACTTCAATCTTATGAGTATTATTACACTACAATCAGTAAAAAAAGACTTTGGCATCAAGGAAATTTTAAAAGATGCTAGCTTTAGCCTTGATGCTACTGATAAAGTTGGTTTAATTGGTACTAACGGTTCTGGAAAATCAACCATATTAAAAATGATCGCTGGGTTAGAATCCATTGATAGCGGTCAAATTTTAATCAATTCCGGTTCTAAAATTATCTACTTACCCCAGCAGCCAGATTTAGATGAAAATCACACAGTTTTAGAGCAAGTTTTCGCTGACAGTGGCGAACATACAGCTTTGGTGCGTGAGTATGAAGAACTCTCAGATAAATTGGTTCACTATCCAGATGATAGTCAACTGATGTCTCGCCTTTCTGTCGTGATGCAACAGATGGATACAAGTGGTGCTTGGGAACTAGAAACTAATGCCAAAATCATCCTCACAAAATTAGGAATTTCTGATTTTGATGCCAAGATAAGCACTTTATCTGGAGGTTATCGCAAGCGCATTGCTTTAGCATCAGCCTTGCTGTCAGAACCAGATGTTTTGCTCATGGATGAGCCGACAAACCATCTTGATGCTCTTTCTGTAGAGTGGTTACAAAGTTATTTAAATCGCTTTCGCGGCGCACTTTTTCTGATCACCCACGATCGCTACTTTTTAGATCGCGTTACCAACCGGATTATTGAAATCGACCGAGGCGACATTTACACTTATACAGGTAACTATTCATATTACCTCGAAAAGAAAGCTTTAGCTGAAGAATCTGCCGTCAGCAGTCAACGAAAACATCAAGGCTTATTGCGGCGCGAGTTGGAATGGCTCAAAAAAGGGCCGAAAGCCAGAAGTACTAAGCAAAAAGCTAGAATTGACCGCGCTCACGCTCTGCGGGATACTGAATTTAAACAAGTTCAGGGTAAAGTTGATATTTCGACAGTTGGTCGTCGCATTGGTAAAAAAGTTATTGAATTAAATAACATTTCTAAGGCATACAATGGACGCACTTTGATTAATAATTTCACCTACGAATTTAGTCCAGAAGACCGCATTGGTATTATCGGCACTAACGGTGCTGGTAAATCCACTTTAATGGATATAATTACTGGACGGATTAAGCCAGATTCCGGCATTGCAGAAATTGGTACTACAGTTCACATCGGTTATTTTGACCAGCATTCGGAAGAATTACTCACAGCTTTAAACGAAAATCAGCGCGTGATTGACTACATCAAAGAAGAAGGAGAATTTGTCAAAATTACCGATGGTACTCAAATTACTGCTTCGCAAATGTTAGAGCGGTTTTTGTTTCCTGGTAATCAACAGTATGCCCCAATTAATAAACTTTCTGGTGGTGAAAAAAGACGTTTATTTCTGTTGCGGGTTTTGATGAGTGCGCCCAATGTTTTGATTTTAGATGAACCGACGAACGATTTAGATGTTCAGACATTGGCAGTATTAGAGGATTATTTAGAGGATTTTGTCGGGTCTGTAATTGTAGTTTCTCACGATCGCTACTTTCTTGATCGCACCATCGACACAGTATTTTCCTTTGAGGAAGGCGGTAATCTCCGGCAATATCCAGGTAATTACTCAGTTTATCTGGACTATAAGAAGGCTGAAGAAGCACAGCAACAAGCTGCGAACACTAAGGAGAAGCCTAAAAATGTCGAAACCCAAAATGGTACGGTTTCACCCAAGAATGGAGAGAATACCAAGCGGCGGAGATTATCCAATTGGGAGAAAAAGGAATTTGAGCAGTTGGAAGGTAAGATTGCCGAGTTAGAGGCCGAGAAGGTAGAAACTGAGAAAACACTGGCGAATGTGTCTCCAGGGAATTATGGCGAGGTGCAGAAATTGTACGATCGTGTGGAAAAGCTCAAGCACGCGATCGATGTGGCGACTGAACGCTGGTTAGAATTGGCAGAGATGGAGTCTTAGAGGGTGTTTGATAAAGTGGTTAGCTGTGATTTTAGACACTTGTTGATCCCCCCTAACCCCCCTTAAAAAGGGCTACGGTGTATACACAAGTCTGAAGTAGTTTACTCACCTGGTTTTTCGCGTCAGTTTTACCCCACCCTAACCCTCCCCAATCCATCAGCTACAGTGTACACACAAATCTTAAAAACCAAGCATGATAAAACTCAAAACCCAACTTACCCTCGAAGAATTCCTCACACTACCTGAAGGGGACATCATCTATGAACTAATTGATGGGGAAGCTGTTCCTAAATTTAAAAAAAATGAAATGTCACCCAAATTTTTTCATAGTTCTATAACAGGTGTGTTATTTATACTATTGTCTGCATGGGCACAAGGAAAGGGGCGGGTTATAATTGAATGGGCAATTAAGCTAACACGAAATCAACAAGACTGGGTTCCTGTGGCAGATTTGACATATGTTTCTTATAACCGTCTTTCTGCTGATTGGTCGCAAGATGAGGCTTGTCCTGTTGCACCCGAATTAGTAATTGAAATTATCTCTCCTGGTCAAACTTTTGGAGAAATGACAGAAAAAGCAACTGATTATCTCAAAGCTAAAGTTCAACGAGTTTGGGTTATTGATACTAGAGCCAAAACTATTACTATTTTTTATCCAGATGCTCTCCCTCAAACCAAGCGTGATACTGATAGTTTAGAAGATTCCTTATTTGAAGGACTACAAATTACACCTCAACAAATCTTCCAACAAGCAAGAATTTCCTAACTTAGAAGTTATTTTCAACTAGCGATGAGGAATCTGGTTTGATTTCTAAAATTATTTGTGTAGGGAGGGAACAGGGAACAGGAAAGAAGTCTCTTAAAGTTGTACTGAATTTTTTCACGCAATCAAATACTAGTTCTATATGAGTTATCAAGATAGATTTTTTTACTAGTAGCGTGGCAAGGCTAAAATGTTGCAAAGTCTTAGAGGGCAGCAGTTCGATTAATTTCCTGGTGTACATCCGGGGCGATCGCATCTAACTTCGCTCGGTCTAATATAGCAAAGTGCTGTTAGCGATAGCGGGGCGTTTAGCCCGTGCTGAGTAGAAACTCAGTATTATCAAAGGTTTCAGCAACCAACATAGTCCTAACCTATGCTTCGACTGCTATACCAAAAGTTTAAGTCCCGATAATTAATTAATGTACAAATAGAAATCACAATTAAAAAATCAGCATTTTTACGCTACAAAAAACCCCACTAACTTATAGAAAGTGGAGTAATTAAAGTTACAAATTTAGGAGTTAATCATCGATAAAATCGCTATTTACACTCAACAAGCGAAATTATTCTAAAGCTTTCTTGAGTTCGTCTTTAATATTTTCTACAGTGTGAGTAACTTGGGCTTCAGCTTGCTTTGCTTGTCCTTCAGTTTTATCTTGTGGATTACCTGTGACTTCACCCACAACCTCTTGAATTTTTCCTTCAATATTTTTTGCAGTCGCTTCTATTCTCTTTTCGGCACTCATGGTTTTTATCTCCAGCTTGTAGTTGATTTAGGGAACTCCAATAATAAATTACTACTACTTGCAAAGTGGCCCGAAAAGCCCGCCCATTTCACAGGACGGGCAAAACGCTCATCCTACAAATAATAAAATATTCGGTTATTTTATTACTTGGAAGTCCCTAAGCTATTAAATAATCTAACAGGTGTGTATTGTTTTTTACTTCCATCAACCGATAGAATATTTTAGTGAATTATATTAACTTAAGATAGATGCCGATAACAATTGTAGCACATAATGCAAAATATGACAATCTGATAAATAAAATTTATATATATTAAAAAAATAACTTTTTCCCAAATAAATGAACTATAAGTTAAAGCAAAATTTAAATAAAAGGGAAATAAAGGAGTGCCAACAAAAAGTCAAAAAAATATCTGGAAGAATGAGATTAATGACATCATTCGAGGTGCTTGTGGAGGTTTTTTGTTTGGCATACCCTTGCTGTATACAATGGAGGTTTGGTGGATTGGATCGCTGGCAAAAGCACAACTGATAATGACGGCGATCGCATTAATGTTTATTGTGGTTTACTTGCTCAATTACACAGAAGGCTTTCGCAAACGCAGATATACAGGTCTCGCTCATCAAGCTGTAATGGATACCGTCGAAGCGATCGCGATCGGACTAGCTTGTTCTACCTTTGTGCTATTACTATTGCGAGAATTGACACTAGAAACCTCTCTAAAGGAATCTTTAGGTAAAATCATCTTTGAAAGTGTGCCCTTCGCTCTCGGTGTAGCATTAGCGAATCAGTTTTTGGGAGAGACTGAAAACAGCAATGGAAAAGGACAAGGAAGCGATCGGGAAAATAGCACAACCAAGAACAAAGGTGATGAGTTACACGCCACTTTTGTGGATGTGGGTGGAACCCTGATTGGTGCAACCATAATTGCATTTAACATCGCTCCCACAGATGAAATCCCTATGCTTGCAGCCGCAACCTCTCCACCTTGGGAGTTGGCAATGATCGCCGCATCTTTGTTGATTTCTTATGGCATTGTATTTCAGGCAGGTTTTTCTAACCAGCAAAAACGTAAAGAGCAAAAAGGAATTTTTCAACGGCCATCAAGCGAAACCATTATGTCCTACTTAGTATCATTGCTAGCAGGCGCTTTTATGCTGTGGTTTTTTCAAAAGTTAACTCTTAGCGACCCTTGGACAATGTGGTTAGATCACACATTAATACTGGGTTTACCTGCAACTATTGGTGGTGCAGCCGGAAGGTTAGCAATATGACTAAAACAGAACAACCAAAGCGCTCAATAGCTGAGTGGATAACATTCAGCATCGCCTCATTCATCCTAGCAATCATTGTGAGTCTAGTAGGCTACACTTGGCTGAACGAAAAAAATCAACCTCCCATCCTTTCTCTCACTAAAAAACAAACAATTCGAGAAATAAATGGCCAGTTTTATGTTCCTTTTGAAGTTGTAAATAGTGGAGGAGATACAGCTGAGTCAGTTCAGATTATGGCTGAGTTACTGATTAACGGCAAAGTTACAGAAACAGGAGAGCAACAGATCGACTTTTTATCTAGTGGGGAAAGCGAAGAAGGCGCATTTATATTTAGCCATAACCCGCGCCAAGGTCAGTTAAATCTACGTGTTGGTAGCTATAAATTGCCATAGGGGACTGACAAATAAAAAAAATAGCCTACAATATTGCATAATCTATTTGTTGGAAGTATACCCGAACTCAACCCTGACTCCACTTGCTGTCATAGTGGGAAGCGAACAAGTCGGGCATTGCCTGCCTAACCAGTGCGCTAAGAGTTGAGTTCGGGTGTGCGCGATCGCGCGGGTGGGGTATTCTTTACCTGACGTTGACGTAGCCTCTGTCTTTGACACGTTGTTCGCGTTCGTAGAGAAGTTGAAAAAGATGCAAAAAATAAATGATCGTATTTTTATTCCACCAGAGATATAAAATAGAATTAACTAGTTTTGAGGCATATTTCATCAGAAATTTATAAATTTGATACTTGTACTATGTAAGTATTACAAGTATCAAATATATTTGATTGATATACAAAACTATCAAGGAATATTTTATATCTATTATTATTGGTATTCCTAATGATGATTTATTGGTGTCTACTAGTCATGACTATTGGATTTTGCTTATGAAGGTAATGACAATATCTCTGCTAGTCTGGGAGATAACCTAATTGATGTTGGAGAGAATAATGACAAGTTGGCTGGGAATTGAGGCAATGACAAATATAAAGGCAGTCGGCGCGATCGCAGCAGTTACTTTAACTTCTGTTGATTAAAACAACGCATTGCCTCATCTTCAGAATTTAATTGTTGCATTTTGATTGATATTTTTAAAAAAAATTAAGGAGTAAACCTTGTGGAAGTTACGATAAATCAATTGTTGAAGTTATCTGTAAAATATTTTTCAGCAATCACAGCCATAATAACAGTTCTCCCATTACCAGTTAAAGCAGCTACATTTTTAGTAACTGAGCGTGCTGCTTTAGGAGGCAATGATCAAGTTAATTGGGAAAGTTTAGGTAAAGTATTTAATCCCTCTACCCTTGATTTTTCTGCTTTTTTACCTAACTCTTTTTCAGCAACATCGCAACGTGGTTTAGGCTTGGATATAAATATAACTCCAACTAATAAGCCTCAAATTACTCCACCATTTATTTTTCAAACTTTACCTTCACCTGGCATTCGGACTAACTTCGGTCTAGGTGATTTTATTCTCTTCGGAGGTATAGACCCAACAGGTTTTATCCCTCTTCCTCCTGGTACTCCCGATCCTGGTACTCAGGGGAACGGCGGGCCTTTTTCGATTAGTTTTGCCCAGCCAGTTTTTGGCGCTGGAACTCAGATAGCTGTAGACACTAGTAAATTGAAAATTGAAAATTCGATCGCCGCTTTTGATAACGCCAATAACCTATTAGGTACTTTCTCAGTTCCAAATATTTCGTCCTTAGCATTGGATAATTCGGCAGTATTCTTGGGAATTCGTAGTGACACTCCAAACATCTCACGACTTGTTTTTAGCAGTTCGGCTCCACAATACGGCTTGGCTATTAACCAGGTAAGCATTCTTGCAGTTCCCGAACCAACTTATACCTTAGCGATATTAGCTTTTGGTGTTTCAGGTGCTGTTTTGAAACGACGTAAATAGACTTGACATTCCCACAGGGTCGAAATAGCTTTCATTTAATAAATTGGGGATTTCGGACATACTCAAACTTATGTAAGTATGTAACGGAAATTACAGATAATTCTTGTCTTTAATCAAATTCAACTCAATGTTATACAAAGAATTAGAAAATATCATAGATGCTAAGATACAAAAAGCCATACGCAAGCACGAAATCATAGTTGCTTTCATTAGTAGTATTATTGGCTTGATTTTTATCATGGGTTTGTTCCATGCTATTTTGCTCAACCACACTGAAATTCAAACATTTTGCTTGTACTGATTCCTGTTTGTAATCAATAGCTCTTTACAATCAAGCATTCCCTGATGTTCTTAAAACTAATCCAAGTTACACATCTTTTTTATAAAATGGAATTGCACAGATGGAGAGTAAAAATAATAGCAGGGCTATATTCGTCTTATTTTTGACTGTATTTATAGACTTGCTGGGCTTCGGAATTATTCTGCCGCTACTGCCTTTGTATGCTGAACAATTTGGTGCAAAACCTAATGAAGCGACTCTACTTGTAGCTATTTATTCTTTAATGCAGTTCTTATTTGCACCATTATGGGGCAGATTTAGCGATCGCTATGGTCGCCGTCCGATTTTATTGCTGACTTTATTCGGTTCGGTAATTGCATACGCAGGCTTAGGTTTTGCCAACTCCTTATGGATTTTGTTTATTGCTCGTAGTCTTGCTGGGATTATGTCAGGGAATATTGCCACTGCTCAGGCGTACATAGCAGATATTACCACACCAGCTAATCGAGCTCGTGGCATGGGTGTAATCGGCGCAGCTTTTGGTCTTGGGTTTATTTTCGGCCCAGCAATTGGAGGTCTTTTAGTCGGGTCAGATCCGAACAACGCTAACTTTCATCTACCGTCGTTGTTTGCAGCCGGATTATCTTTATTGGCATTTCTCTGTGCTTTGATATTACTTCCAGAATCTCTAAATTCTGAGACTAAAGCCAAAATTCAAGTTCATCGCCACCGTCAGCGACGCCTAAACTTGCTACAACTGTCACAGCGTTCACAGTTTTGTCTACTTGTTGGCATCTACTTTTTAGTCACCTTTGCCGTTGCAGCTATGGACTCTACATTAGCTTTATGGTCTAAGCAGCAATTAAATTGGGGCCCTCAACAAGCTAGTTATCTTTTTGTGTTCATGGGGATTGTCAGCACAATAATTCAAGCAGGACTAATCGGATTCCTCAAGAAACAATTGGGTGAAATCAAGTTACTTATCTTGGGAATATTAGGATTAGGTTTAGGATTACTGTTAATTGGATTCTCGCAAAGCTTAATTTTATTATTGGTCGCCACCACACTTGTGGCATGGGGAATTAGTGTCAGCCAACCAATATTGAACAGCTTGATTTCCCAGATGACAGCCCCAGAAGAACAAGGACAAATATTAGGAATTGCCAGTTCTTGCTCTGCATTGGCACGTATCGCTGGGCCAACATGGGCAGGAGTTAGTTTTATAAAATTTGGCAGTTCTGCTCCTTTTTTCAGTGGAACTTTAGTAATGGTAGTAGCTTTGACTCTTAGTTTGCGAGTAACTAAAAGTGCATCTGAACCAAAAACAGAACGTGTCGCCTGAAAATCTAGGGCAGCGTATTATGGAAAATATAGCGCTTCTCGTTTGGATGAAATACACTTTCAACCCCACCCCCAACCCCTCCCCGCGCGCGGCTATCCATTACCCGGATCTTTCTTAACATTTGCGAGAGTATTCACTCACGTTTTTTATAACCCTGATTCGTTCGTCGTTAATTCTCAATAAAAACCTACTTTTAGCGAGAATATTAAGAGGTAACTTGTCAAGTATGCCTCACACCGAGCGTGTTTAAGATGCCTACAAAACAAGCGTTTCAAGATTGTAAAGAAAGATGTGACTAATGGATAGCCGCTCTTCGGGAGGGGAGCGTTTGCGTAAGCAAATGCGGGGTGGGGTTCCGACTGACTGTATTGCAACGAAGTGAGAACCGCTATAGAGTCACAAAAATTATCAAATTTATTTCTACATGACGGATATCTACTTACAACACTCTGCAGAAATACTCACGGTACAAATTGCATCTAGGCATTACCTGATTGTCCTGTTGCTGCACTAATCCCATACTATGCAACTTATAAATCTGCATTGAATCTAATTCTACAGGCTCAAGTGAAGTGACCACCTTTTTTAACGCTTCTTTTAAACCTTGAGCCTCTTCCGAGTGTAGTATCTCTAAGTACCACCGCAGATGGTTGCTGTAAATTCCCGCTTCTGTAGAAGCATCTTGTAATAGCTGCTTTATCGTTGTCTTTGTAGTGTAAACTTCATACATTGCTAATCGCAGTAGATAAGGATGTCCTCCCACTATATTCATTAATTCCTTTACCTGAGTATTATTCCAATTTAGTCCATGAAGGTGAGCCAAATCTATCACCTGCTTGTGGTCAAATTCTCGCAACGCCACAGGTAGCCCCGCATTAAAGGGAGATTGGTTCATGTCCAACGGGATATAAACTTCGGTAGAATGTGCCATCACCAGCCTTAGTTGTTTCCATTGCTCAGAAATTTTCCCTTTCTCATGCCAGCTTCGCAGCATCCCGAAAAAGTCTTCAATCACTTGGTTATAAGGAAAAATTCGATCCACTTCATCTAACCCTAATACCAAAGGACAATCTATTTCTGGCAATAAATATTCTTCAAAGTACACTGTGCAGTTATCATTGCTACCTAAAATTTCTGTATCCCAATAATCTTTTAATCGATTTTCTAACTTTAACTTCCGACCAACCATTAAACACAACCAACGCACGAACTTGTCCAAATTCGTTAAAATTGCTCGTTCTACACTACTTAAATCCAAATATACCGTTTGATAGCTCTGGGATTCAGCATGAGCCAGAATCCTGGTAAGCAATGAAGTTTTGCCCATCAGCTTCGGTGCTTTAATCCGAATTAGGGAAGCGGGTTTGACAACTGTTTCGTAACAAACAGACTCTAGACCATCTCGCTCCACATAAAAAGCAGAACCCAGAGGAACTGAACCGTCTGGAAACGGTAGCTCTGCTAACGGGGATTTTGGCTGCTTGACATTGCGATGAATATCTGGAGGTAATTGCCTTTCCCAGGCTCTCTCCAGCGCTCCTTTAAAATTACTCTTTGTTACCTCTTCCCCTAACGCCTCTGAAAGCTTTCGCCACAGATGAGGGCCCACATCTCCTCTGAGATAGTTTACAGAGAGATGGTACTGCTCTGCCATCTTTTCATAAGTCAGACCCGGCCACGAGCCTTGAAGCACGTCTATTTCAATATCTTTGAGGTGTTCTCCAAGATTATTGAAGACAATTTGCTCGGCAACCTGTTTAGCTTTTTCCCAGGTAAAGGCTGATTTTGAGTTCATGGATGCTAAAGAAATAGCTGTTTTTGTTACCCTTTTAGAGTTTTTATTTCTTAGTATGACAAATAATTTAGGACTGGTTATATTACACTCAAGTTAAGTTCTACAACAAATTAGTAGCAGCAACATTAACTAATGAATCAGGATGAGTAATTGGCAAGTCACCAATGAGTTGCCAGAAAAACATTCCGCCTAGACCTTGTTGTTCAACATAATTAACTTTTCCCAGGACTGATTGTTTATCTTCGTAGGTACTAAACTCTTGTTTTTGAGAATTATAAATATAGGGAACTTTAGCACTATCATCCCAGTAATATTGATATCCATTTGTACCCATCTGATCGTGGATATCTCTATACAAAAGTGGATCATTTGCTGAGGTAGCACTTTGAAACAATCCATCATTGTTAGAACCAGGGTTCACTCCTGTCCAAGTGGGACTGTAGAGAGGAACTCCTAAGACAATATCTTTAGGATCAACACCAGCACTCAAATACTTTTGAACTGACCAGTCAGCGTTGAGTTTGTCGCTGTTATATGATTGGTCGCTGCTACTTTTATACAAAGCAGCTTGGTGATTGGTTGTGTTTTCCCAACTACCGTGGTAATCATAGGTCATTAAGTTGATAAAGTCAACATATTCAGAAGTAGTTTTCAAAACAGTTGAGTTTAAATCGTAAGGAGCATCAGCGTAATCTGATGGCGACAATTGATAGGGAGAAGCAGAAAGGGCAGTAGTTAGCAGATATTTCTTTCCATCTGTAGTAGATGCGTTATTAAGTTGTTGACGTAACTCACCCAACAATTGAGTGTAATTACTATTCTCCTCCTTCTTAGGAAATTCCCAATCAATATCGATGCCATCGAAACCATTAGTTTTCATAAAATTGATGGCAGACTGAGCGAAGAATATCCTAGATTGTGCCGTAGAAGCTGCTGAGGAAAAATCATTTTCTCCTGCACCACCTATAGAAATAAGGATTTTTAGCTTGGGGTTTTCAGCCTTGAGAGATTTTAGTACATTGATGTCACCATCCTGACCATCTTGACTCAGTTTAACGTTACCTTGTGCATCAACATCTGCAAAGGCATATAACAAATGTGTCAGCTTCTTAACCGGAATAGTTGCAGGATTAGTAGTACTACTAATACCCCAAGAAGGTAAGTAACCAGCTACAATATATTGATTATTCATTGGAGGTAGTGTTGTCTGATTATTAGCTAAAGCTACATAAGTTCCATCTTGAGCAAAACCAACAATATCAGCTTTGCCATCACCATTCACATCACCAAGCTGACGTGGCTTTTGGTTAAAGCTATTCCAACCACCTTTATTAACAGTAAAATCATCATTTTTCGCTACAGATGCCGAACCAAAAGTTCCATTGCTTTGACCAAGAGAGACAAAGACATTATCATATCCAAAGCCAACAATATCTGCGCGACCATCACCATTGACATCAGCGAGTTGACGCGGATACTTGTCAAAGCTAGTCCATCCCCCTTTATTAACAGTAAAATCATCATTTTTCGCTACAGATGCCGAACCAAAAGTTCCATTGCTTTGACCAAGAGAGACAAAGACATTATCATATCCAAAGCCAACAATATCTGCGCGACCATCACCATTGACATCAGCAAGTTGACGCGGATACTTGTCAAAGCTAGTCCATCCCCCTTGATTGACGGTAAAATTCTTATTTATGCCTACAAAAGCTTCGCCAAAAGTTCCATTACTTTTACCCAGAGAGACAAAGACATTATCATATCCAAAGTCAACAATATCTGCGCGACCATCACCATTGACATCAGCGAGTTGACGCGGATACTTGTCAAAGCTAGTCCATCCCCCTTGATTGATGGTAAAATTATCGTTTATGCCTACAAAAGCTTGACCAAAAGTTCCATTACTTTGACCTAAAGATACATAAACAGCATTATTTGCAAAACCAACAATATCAGCTCGTCCATCACCGTTGACATCAGCAAGTTGACGCGGATATTTGTGAAAGCAAGCCCATTTCCCTTTCTTAACAGTAAAATTATCGTTTCTGGCTACAAAAGCTTCACTAAAAGTTCCATTACTTTGACCCAAAGATACATAAACAGCATTATCTGCAAAAGCAACAATATCAGCTCGACCATCACCGTTGACATCAGCAACTTGGCGTGGATATTTCCTAAAACTAGTGAATTTTGGCAAAAAACTAAACTTTTTGATAGCTAACTTTTTTGTTCCGTACATGATGATAACAATTCTCGATTTAAAAATTTACGATCGCTGCACTAAGTTAAGATACTTTACATTGGGGCACTGGAGACCGCAGCTACACAGACAAAACCTACCTAAGTACAGCTTTGCATTAATTCCTAGCGGTTTTAAACGCATAGGCGCTTCGCCTTCCCGCAGGGTAGGAACGCTGAGGGATTTGCTATGAACTTACGAAATTATGTACTAAGTGGGTTTCAAACCCTTGATTTTCCATAAGTCTGCAAAGGCGGACTTCGTTTTTATAGTCGTGATTTATAATTGCCTCTTTCATATTGAGATAGTGTTCAATTGTTGATATTTTTTTGTTGGCCGTTTTCGTTTATATTTGCCATTGATGGAGTTTTTACTTCATTATTAGATTGCAATTCATTTGTTTGCTGAATTGTTATTAATACTTTATTTTGATTGATTTGTAAATTTTTCTGCAAAATCTCATTTCTAATATCTTGAAGATTCGGAGAACTTAAATTAGTTTGCTTGAGATCGTCAAGCTTATACTTGGCTAATTGTGTTAATTCTTTATCATTTGGGATTTTTACTGTAATTGATAATATCCTATCAGATAATCTATCGATTTTTTTTATATTTTTTATTTCATTATTCTTTTTCTCTATATCTGACAATTCTTTTGATTTTAAGTAAATTGCATCTTCTTCTTGTGTTTCAATGTAAGCGTCGTATGGCCCATATTTAGATAGAAGCTTAAGGATTATCGGAACACTATCTATCGCAACAAATAAAATAGTAACAAACAAACTACTGTATTCAATTGTTGGGTCATCTTTCTTCAAGCTTTCTAGTATTTGAATTTTTGCTATCAGTCCTATTTCACCTTTGTAATTAAATTCTTCTAGCCTTTTTTGAGTTTCTTCTTGAAGTTTTTTTCTTAGATTGTCGTAATTTTCATTACTTTTTTTAACAAGATCACTTGAATCATATTCTCGCTTTAAAAAAGCTGTTCGGTTCACTTCTTCTTTGTTAATTTTCTCTAATTTGCTCATCTGTATTTTAAGAATTTCTGCGCTTTGTTGAGCATTCGTCTCTTTGAACTTTTGGGTTATTTTATTTTCAAAAATTTTTATCTCCACAGGTTTTGCAATAACAAAACCTAATGAAAAAGCCAGTAGTAAACGAGGAATTATTACTATAATATCTGCCAAAAAATTATCTTTTTTCTTCCTGCTACTTAAAATAATAAACCTATCTAAGTTAAAAATCTTTATTCCCCAAATAAAACCTATCAAACTAGAGACTATAGCAGAGTTAAATACAGTGTATAATGCATAGCTACCAGACAAAAAAGCTACAGTAGCAGTCAGTACAATAGATGCACCAATAGATGCGTACTTATTCTCTTCTGAAAAACGGTTTTCAGGAGACATAGACTCATGTGATACGATATTAGTATTTATACCAGAAGCAAATAGAAGAAATCTTTTCAAGCTTGGAAAAGGCATTTTAGACTCCTTTAATTAGTAATATTTAATGGAATTTGTAAGGTTATTTAACTTATACCAAATATCTTTATGCTAAATTTTGAATAATACAATAGGAAAAAGTCAGATGTTTGCTAATAAATTAGGAATCCGAAAAAATCGAAAATGGATAAAAGTCGGGTAAAGTCAGTTAAAGAATTAAAAATATTATATTTCTTCACTGGCAATGCTAAATAATAAATTATTTATATGGCTGTATTATGAAATTAAAACTAAATATATTGGAAAATGTAAAGGACAGCCTTGATGACAGCAACTAAGTCAAACTTTGAATATCAAATCGGAGGGAGTCTTGAGAGTAGCGCCCCTAGCTATGTGAAACGACATGCTGATACAGAATTTTATGAGGGCTTAAAGTGGGGTCAGTTTTGTTATGTGCTGAACTCGCGGCAGATGGGCAAGTCTAGCTTGCGAGTGCAGATGATGCAAAGGCTACAAGCAGAAGGAATCATCTGTGTGTTTATTGACTTGACAGGAATGGGAACACAGGATGTAACTCCAGAAAAGTGGTATGCAGGAATTGTCCAATCTTTGGTGAGTAGTTGCCAACTGCACTCCAAAATTCAATGGCGGAGTTGGTGGCGTGAGCGGCGAGATTTGCTTTCACCGGTGCAGTGTTTGAGTAAATTTATTGAAGAAGTACTGTTAGTAGAGGTAAAGCAAAATATAGTTATTTTTATCGATGAAATTGATCGTGTTTTGAGTCAGAATTTTTCATTGGATGATTTTTTTGCTTTAATTAGATTCTTCTTTCAGCAACGAGAAGTTAATTATGAATATAGGCGTTTGACTTTTGCACTATTGGGGGTTGCAAATCCTAACGAACTGATTCAAGATAAGACCCAGACACCATTTAATATTGGCAAGGCGATTGAACTGCAAGGATTTCAGACTGATGAAGTGCAACCATTAATAGATGGTTTGAAGGAAAGAGTGAGTAACCCCGAAGCGGTTCTCATGCAGATATTAGAATGGACAGGTGGGCAACCGTTTCTGACGCAAAAGCTGTGTCAGTTTATAGTTTTAGAGTCAACTGCTCAAAGATTTTTATCGGTTGATCAAGTAGTAAAGTTGCACATTGTTGAGAATTGGGAATCTCAAGATGAACCTGAGCATTTGAGGACGATTCGCGATCGCATCTTGTACAGAAATGAAAAACGTACAGGTAGATTATTAGAGTTATACCAGCAAATCTTACGTCAAGGAGAAATTTCTGCTGATGGTAGTGCTGAACAAATCGAATTACGACTCTCAGGGTTAGTAGTTGAGCAACAAGGCAAGCTTAAGGTATATAACCGCATTTATGAAGCTGTCTTTAACTACAGTTGGGTTGACCGTAATTTAGCACAGTTGCGACCTTATGCAGAAGCGATCGCAGCCTGGTCAGCATCAGCTTGCCAAGATGAATCCTATCTATTGCGAGCACAAGCTTTACAGGATACCTTAGCTTGGGCATTAGGTAAAAGCCTTGGCGATTTAGATTATCAATTTTTAGCCGCTAGTCAAGAATTAGCCAAACGCCAAGCCCAAATGTCACTGCAAGCAATAGCACAAGCTAATAAACTTTTGGCACAAGCTAGACAAAAAGTCAAGTCAGAAGTTTTACAACAGCGAATTGGCCAAAGTTGGATACTATGGATTGCTATATGTGTGACTGCACCTATTTTGCTGCTGCGCTTTGGTGGACTATTGCAGGGTGGCGAGTGGAATATGCTTGACCAGTTTTTTCGCTGGCGGCTGTTGCTAGAGTCACCAGAGAAGCGGATAGCGATTGTCACTATTGATGAAAAAGATATAAAAAAAGCAGGAAAGTGGCCTATTCCCGATCGAGTTTTAGCTAAGGCAATTGCCAATATTAAAGCCCAAAAACCTAGAGCAATTGGTTTAGATATTTATCGAGATTTACCTGTGGAACCTGGGCATCAGGACTTGGTTAACATCTTCCAATCAACTCCTAACTTATATGGAATTGAAAAAGTTGTGGGAAGTAAGATTAATACCATTGCGCCTCCTCCCACTCTCAACCCAGAAAGAGTGGGCTTTGCCGATCAGGTGGTGGATGCAGATGGTAAGGTGCGTCGTGCATTATTATTAGTACTCTCACAAGATGAAACACGCTACAGTTTGGCAATGAAACTGGCGCAGCACTATTTACAGTCCGAAGGGATAACCATAGAATTGGTTGACAACGACCCCCAACGTCAAAGGATGCATTGGGGTAAAGCAGTCTTGGAAAGGTTTGTGAGCAATGATGGAGGCTACGTCCATACAGATTCTGGAGGTTATCAGATTTTGCTGAATTTTAGAGGTAATCAGCAAAATTTTGCGACTTTTCCTTTAAGGGATATCTTGGAAAAGCGCATTCCCCCTGATAGTTTACGCGATCGCTTAGTTCTTATTGGTATCACTGCTGAAAGCATTAAAGATGTATTTTATACGCCCTATAGCAGTGGTCTATTTAGTTCTTCCCAGCCAATGACTGGAGTGAGCGTTCATGCCAACATTATCAGTCAAATAATTAGTGCTACTGTTGATGGCAGACCTTTGCTTCGTGTTTGGCAAAAACCCATAGAATGGCTGTGGATTTTAGTTTGGGCGGGATTAGGAGCATTAGTTAGCCGACAGTTGAAGTCTTCAATCGCGATCGCTGCCAGTATAATCTTTGCTGGTGCTGGGCTTTTGGGAATTGGCTTTTTAGCCTTTTGCTTGGGCTGGTGGCTACCCATCATTCCCTCGCTGCTAGTGCTTTTGGGGTCAGCAGTTGCCTTAGAGTTGGTTACTTATAAACAACTCGAACAACTCCAATTTCATCGTACTTTGGCACTGCTTTTAGAAATGTGCCAAAACCATCCCCTTGCTGGAGCAATTGCCATTGAATACCTCAAGCAGTCAGAAAGCCAGGATAATCAGGCTTTTATCGAGCAGCAGTTACGAGAAAAACAATCAGCCACTTCTACAATCGAAGCGGTTGAGTAGCGATCGCTTCTAGCCCTACAGACTTCAGAAAGTCAGTCCAGATATATGCTATGGCTTGATTATCAGGCTGAGTGCTTTTGATTTGAGCTAGGGCAATGACGGCATCGTACCAAATTCCTTGTTCACTGTAAGCATCTACCTGCTCCAAAGTTATTCTCTGCTGACTCTGGAGTTGAGGTAAAGCCACACGGCGTACCCACGAAATAATTACTGGATCGTTAGGGCTAGGTTTTTCCCCACATATCAACGCTAAAACCCACTGATAATTTTTGCCTACTTCCAGAGGAGGTGAGTTATCTGCTGACTTGATACTAATAATACTAGGTTCACCTTTAATAGCAATGAAGCTTTGGGAATAAAGCTGATTGTCTTCCGTCATCAAGTTTAAGACTACTTGCTTGGCAGATGTTTGCGGCAGATACACTAAAAATGTCGGATGTTTTGCTGTAGTCAACCCATAGTTGCTCTCATAGGAGGGAACAAGGGACATTAGAGAAGCCTGGTTAGATGGAGTAGTCGTTGATGTTGCATCTTGAAGACATTGCAAACTACTTCGAGATCCACCTGATAATGTAGATTTTGGTTTCCCCTGATTTGATGGTGGTTTGAATATTATCCGCTGGAGTTTTGAGCGATTAGTCGGCTTTGGAATATTAGCATTTGATTGGGTAATTGTTGGTTGCATCCCCATCACAAACAACCCGACCGTCATTAGACCAATCAACTGTTGACTATTTAACATGAGTTATCTTTTGGTAAAGTCTATCTTTAATTAAGTGATACTCATTACTAATGCTCAATTCCGAAAAAGTAGTATACTACTTGCTGGCTATAACCAATTACCTACTAAGACAAATGGCGCCCAGTAGTAAGGACGACTATAATTTGGCGATCGCAACAGGAACAACTGAGCTTGACGAAGTGCCTCAGCTTTAGTGACTCCAGGTTGGTTCAATTCTGAATAGAACTTGTTCATCAGCTCAACTGTAGATTCATCTTCTACTGACCAAAGCGTTGCTAATGTACTACGTGCCCCAGAACGCACCGCCACCCCTGCTAGTCCCAGAACCGCTCGATTATCACCTGCGGCAGTTTGGCAAGCACTCAAAATTAACAATTCCAAAGGACTTCGACCAGGGCGATCGCGTGCTTGCAATAATTGGTCTAATTCTTTAACATTAATCCGACTATCCCAAGTCAACAAAAAGGTATTCTCCGCCTGAGAAGAAAACTGACCGTGGGTTGCTAAGTGAACAATCGGGAAAGGTAAATTGTTGATTTGAACTTTTAGGCGATTGCGGGTAAATTCTTGGTTTAAAAGAACTTCTGTGGGAACTATCTTTGCAATCTCTTGAACTTCCTCTTCCACTCCCGGTAGTTTGGCAAACCCTTGACGAGCCTCAGCCAAACCTCCCACTAAAGTTTGCAATTTGTTTGGGGAAAGCGAAGGTGAATACAACAGCTGTAACCCAGGACTCAACGCCAGGTTATATTTTTCAATTAGATATTTCCGCTTCTGACTATCATAAAGTGCCGACATGGGCACTCCACGTAAAACTCCATCTAGTACAAACACCAAAGTTTTAATCTCATCCTTTTCCAGTTCTGCTTCAATTGGACGGATTAACCAGTCATAAAAAATTTGTTGGGGACGAAGTGAATTTTCAGAACTGTAAATGTAACGGGTGAAGCCAGCAAACATATCATTGTAGACACGCTCGACCTCTCCAACTTCTCCTGATTGAGAATTAGGCTTCAGAGGTGTTGCGTAGTATTTTAAAGGCTTTTGAGGTCGAGACAAAATAACAGCAAGGCGATCGGGCAAAATAATCGAATAGATGACCGCAGCATTTGGATCTAACTGGTCGATTGGTTGGGGTTGGCTGGTTACACAAGCTTCCCGAAAGAAGTTGGTCAGTTCTGCTAATTGGAGTGCTTCTATAACATCACGAGCAAGTTTGAGATTCTCCTGATTAATCTCTGTTTGCTTTATCTGTTGAGAAGCAAGGGGTTGCAAGAGCAAATTGACCAGCTCTCGATAGACTGGTTCTACACTATCACGAAAAGTAAATTGAATTTCTGGATTAATACCAACCAAGTCCTTACGCAAAGACTGAAGAGTTTCATAGGCTAAGGTGTAGGCTTTAAGTGCGCTTTTTTGATCTTGTTGAGTTTGATAAATCCGTCCTAGCTGCCACTCCCAAAGATAGGTAATACTGGAATCATTAAAAGCAGATTTCTGCTGTAAAGCTTGTTCAGTTAATTGTCGTGCCTCTGCCAATTTTCCCATTTGCTGGTAAACTCCTCCTAGATAACCACGAGCATCAGCTTCGGCTTGCTTGTCTCCCAATTGTTGAGCTTGGTTAAGGGCGGTTTGTAAAATTTGCCCAATTTCTCCCCATGAGGGAATTTTTGAGGATTCAAGAGTTTTAACACCAGTGCTCGTAGGTGTATTCTTGACAAAGTTACACAGTTGCAGAATCGGGGATAAAGCATTTGATGAGTTTTCACTCAGTCCTGATTGCAGACACATTAAACTTTGAGCAAATTTGATGTGAGCATAGACAGTCGGATGACTAATAGGTAAGTCATTAAGGTTAGACGTGATTTCAGATAGCAACGTTGGTACTTCAGACCATTGTTGAGTTTGTACCAAGAGGCTAAATCTATTCAATTGAGCTTGTCTTTTGATGTCTGATGAGGTAGATGATTCAGCTTGCCGATAGCAACTAGTTGCCTGTTGATAAAATTGGGCAGCATTGGCTGTACTAGCTGCTTGGATGCAGTCTAGAGACTGTGTGGGTGGTATCGTTTGTTGCCTTGGTGTTTCTAACTGTATTTTTTTATTGCCCAAAGACCGGGCTGTATTGCCTAAACTTAGGTAAGTAGCAGCGAAATTTTGTGAATCTCCTGATTGTTGAGCTAATTGCCCAGCTGTAAACAAGACCATTTGCGATTGTTCGAGTTGACTAATAACTCGTAAAACATTGCCGAGACTACGCAAAGCCAGGATATCTAAAGAAGAGGAATTTTTCTTGTTGACAAATCGTTCTTTTAAGGTTTGCAGTTCTTCTTTTGTGATCTGGCAGTTTTGATGATCGAGCTCTAAAGTTTTTAGTAAAGTCTTGCAAGCCAATGGGTAAAGACCCAAGTCTTGCATGGCTTGAGTTTGGTTAATCTGGCTTCTAATTGCACCATTTTGATTGCCGAGATTTTGATAAATTTCAGTCGCTTGTTGCCAAGTTGCTAGGGCTGCTTCTGATTCTCCTACTGCTAGTTGCAACTGTCCTTGGATGTCTAATGTAGAACTGAGGATTTGCGATCGCTTTGGTGTTTTTGGCTGTGTTTGTAGGATATTTAAGCTGGTGGCGATCGCTTTTTTAGCTTGCTCCCACCTACCGAGTTGTTGAGCAGTCAGAGAAAGATTACTCAAGGCCATTGCCTGGTTAAGTTTATCTTCTCGTGCCGCAAAAGCCGCAGCAGCCTGTTCCCAAATTTTTAGGGCTGACTCAAATTGTCTGTTTTGGTAAAGCGATTTGCCTTGTTCTACCAGTTCTAAAGGCTCTTGTTGAGTTTGAACGATCACAGTTGATGCCCAAACCTGGGTAGGAACCAGCACTCCTCCCACAGACAAGCAAAATAACAGAACTACTAGGATTAGCGATCGCACTTGACTACTATAGAGTCTAGGGACTATGAAATCACTCGGTTTATAACGGCTAATTTGCGAGAAAAATCTTGCTTTGAGCGTAGGCGTAGCCCGTCGTAGACATCGCCCTCTCTGCTTTTTTTGATGCATATTTAATTTGTTATGTCAAGTTTTTCACAAAAATACCTATTTTCACCTTTTTTCCGGCGTTTCATCGTCCAGGACAACTATTTAAATTTTTAGGTAGGCGATGAATTTCAGTGACGTTGGGATTGTAGGCGGTGAGAACTACTTCACCTTGATTGTTGAATACCCATCCTTGAGTCGGTACAATCCGGCTGGGGGTTTGGGATTTTGAATTCTGGCTGGAGGAGGTTTTCTGCGGTGGTTTTAGATTACTGACGATTGAGACTGGTTCAACTAAACCAACCTGAGTAGCTTCTTGGCTCAAATCTTCGTTGGGACTAGGAGGTAAACCACCACGTCCTGCGATCGTGAATTCACTACCAACACCTTTACTACAAGGATTTTGGGCGATTTGGTCATTAGGATCGACAACATTTGCAGGTAATTCCACTAAATTCTGGCTCGGATCAATCACTTGATTGATGTTCACCACTCCCCGATTGCCACCAAACTGTGAACTAGCGGTGATGTCATTTAACGAATCTCTGGGCTTGTCCCGATATTGAATCCCAAAGATCCCAGTAGCTGTGATATCAACACGACCACCGTTACCATAAGTTGCATTGGCGGTTATATCACTACCGTTTGGTTTTGCGGGTGATGCAATTAGAAATTGGGTTTTAATGTCAATGTTCCCGCCAGTGCCAATTGCTCCTGGTTGGCTTTCAGTGCCTGCATTGGTAGTGATTTTGCTGTCGCCTTGCATCTGCAATAAATCTGCTACCTGTAGCGTGATATTACCGCCTCTTTCTTTAGCGGTTTCGGCTGAGATCGTTCCTTCATCCAAAGTCAAAGAATTGGCTTGCATAGATATATCGCCTCCAGCTCCACTTCCCTGACTATTCACAGAAAGTTCGGCACCATTTTGAATCAGGACATTTTCAGGGGAGCCAATCACAAAGATATTACCGCCATCACTGGTAGAAGTGTTTTCAGTTTGAGCTAAGACTGCTGTCCCCAAATCAGAGAGAGTAAGGCTGTTTTGCGCGTTCAGTGTGATATTGCCTGCTTTGGAACTAGCTGAAGTGTTAGTACTGATTTGTCCGGCGCTGGAGAGTTCAATAGTATTAGCAGTGACATCAATATTACCAGCATTGCCATTTCCATTAGTATTAGCACTGATAAAAGCCGCATTACTGAGCTGTAAGCGAGGAGCGTTGATTGTAATCCCTTCGGAGGCTCCGGTTGCGCCAGGCTTGACTTCACTGGCTATGGCCGAAGTACGGGAGCGATCGCCCGTACCGTCAACAACTACACTATCAGTAGCTTTGACTAGAATCGCACCAGAATTGCCCTTCCCTAAAGTATTAGTATTTACTTGTGCACCATTGGTAACTTTCAGGATCGGAGCATTGATTTCAATCCCTGCTGAATTGCCCGTAGCAGTATCTGTCACTTCGCTAGTTGCAGCACTGCCATTACCCTGGCTCGATTTGCCATCAAAGATTACCTTGTCAGTGGCAGTAATACTGATCGCACCTGCATTACCTGAACTTTTGGTACTGGCATCCAGAAAAGCTCCATTCGTCACCTCTAAAATCGGGGTGTTAATCACGATCCCGCCAGAGTTGCCATTTGCTCCGTCAACAACTTGACTCAATGCAGCAGTGCGATAATCGCCTCTGGTAGACTCTCCATCAAAGATTACCTTCTTAGTGGCAGTAATCTGGATCGCGCCTGCATCACCTGAGCCTTTTTTGGTACTGGCATCTAGCAAAGCGCCATTCGTCACCTCTAAGATCGGGGTGTTAATCACGATCCCGCCAGATTTACCAACTGCTCCGTCAACAACTTGACTCAATGCAGCAGTGCGATCGCCTCTGGTAGACACTCCATCAAAGAGTACCTTGTCAGTGGCAGTAATCCGGATCGCGCCTGGATCACCTGAGCCGTTTTTGGTACTGGCATCTAACAAAGCGCCATTCGTCACCTCTAAGATCGGGGTGTTAATCACAATCCCGCCAGATTTACCAACTGCTCCGTCAACAACTTGGCTCAATGCAGCAGTACGCTCGCTTCTGGTAGACTCTCCATCAAAGAGTACCTTGTCAGTGGCAGTAATGCGGATCGTGCCTGCATCACCTGAACTTTTGCTACTGGCACTGAGTTGAGCACCGTTAGTGATGGCAACACTAGCCGCATTAATCTCAATCCCGTTGGAATTGCCTACGCCACCTTCTTCCACTTGGCTTTGTACTGCACTGCCATTTACCAATACATCACGGGCAGTAATACTGATTTTGCCTGGATCTCCTTGTCCTAAAGTACTAGCACTGAGTTGAGCACCGTTAGTGATGGCAACACTACCCGCATTCGCATTAATCTCAATCCCGTTGGAATTGCCTACGCCACCTTTTTCCACTTGGCTTTGTATTACACTGCCATTTACCAATACCTGATCGCGGGCAGTAATGCTGATTTTCCCTGCATCTCCTTCTCCTGAAGTACTGGCATTGAGTTCAGCACCTTTGGTAATTGTTAGACTACCTGGGTTAATCTCAATCCCGCCTGAGTTGCCTACAGCCCCATTTTCAACTTTGCTCAATATTGCACTACGGTAGTTGTAAGTAGATTCGCCATCTAGCAATACCTGATCGCGGGCAGTAATGCTGATTTTCCCTGCATCTCCTTCTCCTGAA